>CAMOMM010000001.1 GCA_946619805.1 uncultured Bacillota bacterium
CAGTCCGGCAGCAGCCGGTGTGCATATTACTTCATATTCACCCGGAGTGATATTAGGTGCATCAAACAGCTTTACGGCATCTTCATAAGCACCGTCCATCTTAGCCAGCTGATCATCAATGATCTCACTGCCTTTCCAGCCGGTATCTCCGAAATAGGTAAACTGCGTACTGCCGTTTCTGTTAAGGACCATTGAGCAGGAAACAAAGGAAACACCCCACGCCTGGATCAGATCCCTGCATGGAGAAATGAACATCTTATTGACCAGCTGCATGCTGTAGCTGACGGAACAGTTGACCACATATTCCTTAGCCATGCCCTTATCGGACAGCCGTTTCATCTTTGCCAGGATCTTTTCATTGTCCGGCCGGTAGAATTCCTCGCTGACCTCACCGGCAAATTCGCCTTCTGCTTCCTCTTCTTCAAGCAGAGGAGTCTTCAGCTTGGCGCTTGCGGAAAGAACACTGCTCTGAGCATTCAGGGCCGTGATGATCTGCCGGGCTGTTTCATTTACATCCCCGAGACGGTTGAATGAATATTCGCTGTAGCCTCCGTTACAGTAAACCCTGACCACAAAGCCTCGTTCCGAATCCCTGAATTCATTGATGGAAGATGTCTTCCGGTTTACCGCATAGGAAAGCCCGCTTACATCGGTAGCCAGAACTGACACGTAGTCATATTCTTTTTTCAGAATGTCCACCAGCTGTCTGAGTTTATCCCTGCAGCTTAACAGATATTCTGACTGTCTTGCATTAATCATGAGAATTACCTCCATTTATAATTTTATAACAGTTTGCCCTTTCCCCTCAAGAAAACCGGCCCTGCATCTCTGATTTTCTACAGGATAGTTAAGGGAAAGAGTCTCATATATGATATAATTATGAAGAGGATAAACATGGAACTTGATACACTGTTGAAGCAGTCAGGTATTTCACTGACAGATGAGCAGATCGCTCAGTTTGATCTTTATGCAGATCTGCTGATTGAATGGAATCAGCGTTTTAATCTGACCGCCATCACTGATAAGGAAGGCATCTATGTCAAGCACTTCCTGGATTCTCTTTTACTGAAAAGAGACTTCAGAGACGGAGACACTCTGTGTGACATCGGTTCAGGAGCCGGTTTCCCGGGTATACCTCTTAAAATCGTCTATCCGCAGCTTCATGTATACCTGATGGAGCCGACCGGCAAGAAATGCACTTTCCTGGCTGAAGTGATCAGACAGCTGGGGCTTAAGAATATTGACATCCTGAACTGCCGCCGGGAAGAATACAAAGGTACCTTGTTTGACTACACTACTGCCCGCGGGGTCTCGCGCCTTAACATCCTGAGCGAACTGTGTCTGCCTTTAACCAGAGTACACGGTCATTTCCTGGCCATGAAAGGATCTCAGGGAGACCGGGAGCTGGAAGAAGCCGGCAATGCCATTAACAAACTTGGCGGACAGTTATGCCGCAAAGAATACACCGAACTGGAAAGCGAAGGTAAACGAGTCATCATTGACATCGAAAAGGTCAGGGAAACCCCTGCCATTTACCCGCGCCGTTATGCCATGATCAAAAAGAAACCACTCTAGAAAGAATCACAATGTCTGAAGTAAGATACATATCACTGTCGCAGATCCATTCCAATCCCTACCAGCCAAGGCAGGTTTTTGATCAGGAAAAACTGAATGAACTGGCAGAGTCAATACATCTCAACGGTGTCATTCAGCCGATCGTCGTCAGACAGAAGGAAGAAAATTATTATGAAATAGTTGCCGGCGAAAGGCGCTTCAGAGCCTTACAGCAGCTGAACTGGTACGCTGCTCCCTGCATCATCATGTCAGCTGACCAGCAGCAGATGGCCAGACTTGCTCTGATTGAAAACATTCAGCGCGATGATCTTTCGCCGATCGAAGAAGGAAATGCCTACCGCCAGCTTTTAAGAATGAGCGATATGACTCAGCAGCAGCTGGCAGAAAGCGTCGGCAAGACCCAGCCATCCATCGCCAACAAGATGAGACTGCTTAACCTCAGTGAACCGGTCCAGCAGGCTATTAACAGCCGAAAGATCTCGGAAAGACATGGCCGAGCCATGCTGAAGTTAGATGACTCACAGCAGGAAAAGGTTCTTTCCAGAATAATAGATAAGGATCTGACCGTAGCAGCTACGGAAAAGATGATAGAGAAGCTCCTGACGGAAAAGAAAAAGAACGAACCGCGGAAATGCTTCGGAGTATCGACCAGAATAGCCGTCAACACCATCAGACAGGCCATCAGAACTCTACAGGATGCCGCAGTAAATGTTGAATCTTCTGAAAGTGAAGACGACGAAAACTATACCATTACTATCAGGATTAAAAAGTAAGATATTTATGTTAGAATATTACAGACAAGGATGTGAATGAATATATGGGCAAGATAATTGCAGTATCCAACCAGAAAGGCGGAGTAGGCAAGACAACCACAAGCGTCAACCTCGCTGCCGGTCTGGCTTATCTGAAAAAGAAAGTATTACTGGTGGACTTTGACCCTCAGGGCAACGCCACCAGAGGTTTAAATGCCAAGAATAACGTAGTACACAGCGCCTACGAGCTTTTACTGGGCAATGTTTCCGCTGAAGACTGCATCATCCATCTGCCGATACCTCCACTGGATCTGATACCGGCCACCATTGATCTGGCCGGCAGCGATTACCAGATGGTAAACCGGCCGACGGGCAAGGAGAGCTTCCTGAAGAGAAAGCTTGATACCATCAGGGACAGATATGACTTCATCATCATCGACTGCCCTCCTTCACTGGGACTGCTTAATGCCAATGCCCTGACTGCTGCTGATTCCGTCATCATTCCGGTACAGTGTGAATACTATGCCCTGGAAGGTGTCACTCAGCTGCTGTCAACGATCAGAAACGTTCAGAAACACTATAACCGCAAGCTTTACATTGAAGGTGTCCTGCTGACCATGTTTGACTCCCGTACCAATCTTTCCACCGAAGTACAGCAGGAAGTCAGAAAGTATTTCAAGGAAAGAGTTTACCGCAGCTACATTCCACGCAATGTCCGTCTGGCTGAAGCTCCTTCTCATGGCAAGAGCATCTTTGAATACGACAAGACCTGTATCGGTGCCAGGGCTTATGCTTCCTTAGCCAAGGAAGTAATAGAGAAGAATTCATAAGGAGGTAACATATGCCAAAAGATGAAAAGACAGGATTAGGTTCAGGACTTGATGCCCTGTTCGGACCCGATCTCACCAGTATCATTGAAGACATTCAGAACAGTGCTGCCGGTGATGATTCCACCTACAGGACCAGTCTGAATATTTCCGACATTCACACTAACCCTTATCAGCCAAGAAGAGTATTCGATCAGGATAAACTGAATGAACTGGCCCGGTCCATAAAGGAACACGGTGTCTTCACCCCGATTCTGGTACGCCCGAGTATTGACGGCTATCAGCTGATTGCCGGTGAAAGAAGATTAAGAGCCGCCAGACTGGCCGGCAACGAGACCATTCCAGCCATCATCATGGACTTCACTGATGACCAGATGATGGAGATCTCTCTGCTGGAAAACGTTCAGAGAGAAGACCTGAGCGCCATTGAAGAAGCCAATGCCTATAAACAGCTGATCGATAATCTCCATTATACCCAGGAAGAACTGGGAAAAAGACTGGGAAAATCCAGAGAACACATCTCCAACACTCTCAGACTTCTCAAGCTTCCCGAACATGTACAGCAGCTGATCACTCAGGGAAAGCTGACAATGGGTCAGGCCAGACCTCTTATTACCGTTGAAGATGAAAAACAGGCCAGCGAACTGGCTGACAGGATCATTTCTGAAGGTTTATCGGTAAGACGGGTTGAAAAGATGATCAGAAATCTTAATAAACCGCTGGTCAGACATCTGCCGTACGTTAACGACAGTGCCACTGCTGCCGTGGAAAGAAATCTGCAGCATCAGCTGCAGACCAGAGTCAAAATCTCTAAAAACACCATTACCATTTCCTACAGTGATGTCGAGGATCTCAACAGGATCCTGGAAATCATCGGATATACCCGGGAGTAAACCGGATAAGAGGACTTAATTATGGGTAACTTCTTCTTCTTTGTCATTGCATTACTCGTACTGGCTGTTGTGACTTTTCTGATCGTAAACAAGGTCAGAAAGAAAAGAGAGTTCAGCTACATAGCACAGAGATGTTCCAAATATGTCAGAGGTACGGTAAAACAGATCCAGTATTCCGACCGGAATACCTTTGTCCCGGTGTTTACAGTCGTTGACGAAGGTTCAGTATATGAACTGCCTTATTACCGCAATACCGCTGAAAACGAATTTGTCGTTGGAAGAGATTATGATCTGTTCATCGATAACGAAGAACTGATGGTTGCCATGACTGACTCTGACCGCAGACGCAGTGATGACAATACCGACCTTTACCTGCTGCTGTTTATCGCCGTATTTACCGTTGCCAGCATACTGATGGTGATCCTGCAGACCAGAAACCCTGAACTAAGCAAAGATCTGGGCATCATCATCTGCGGTGGAGCTTTCTATGGCGTTGCTGAAATCTTTGACAGACAGAGAAAGGCAAATAAAGAAATGACCTCATACATTACTGAGGCCACTGTTGTTGACTACAGCATCTCTCATGATGAAGATGGTTCCAACATCTATTTCCCGGTCTACGAATATTACTATGGTGGCGTCAAATACACTGCCACCAGCAATACGGCCCAGAAAAACCGCGAGGAATACCGCCGCGGTCAGACAGTCCAAATATCTCTGGACCCTAATAACCCGAACAACAGCACTATGCTGGCCCTGGCCAAACGTGAAACCAACATATTGAAAATCTTCAAAATGCTGGGATTCATTCTGATCGTCATCGGACTAGCCTTAATGGGAATGACAATAATGGATTAAAAAAAGGACTCAGGTCCTTTTTTATTTTGATAAGATTTCGTTATGGTCTTCGAATACCGCAATGGTGTATTCCCATTGGGCACTTGGAAGACCGTCTTTTGTATAGGCTGTCCAGCCATCCAGAGCACTGATCCTTACTCCCGATTTCTTCATGTTGATCATCGGTTCGATCGTAAAGGTCATTCCCGGAACGATCAGACATCCGGTACCCTTCTTACCGTAATGGAAGACAAACGGATCTTCATGGAACTCAATGCCTACACCGTGACCGCCATAGTCTCTGACTACCTTGAACCCATTGCGGGAAGCGTGCTGCTCAATGGCGTAGCCGACATCACCCAGAAAGCCCCATGGCTTAACTGCTTCCAGTCCCAGCTCCAGACACTGTTTGGTTACTCTGATCAGTCTTTCATTTTCCTCACTGGTCTCTCCGATCACAAACATGCGGCTGGCATCGCCATAATAGCCGTTATATATCGTGGTACAGTCAACATTGACAATGTCTCCTGCCTTCAGGATCTTCCTTTTGCTGGGAATACCATGGCATACCACGTCATTGACTGATACGCAGACATGTTTTGGATAGCCTTCATAATTCAGAGGAGCACAGATGGCATTATGCCGGGCAGTGCATTCAGCTACCCAGTCATCAATGTCCTGGGTGGAAATTCCTTCTCTGATCCTTTCACTGACATAGTCAAGTACCAGGGAATTGATCCTGCCTGCTTCTCTGATGCCGGCGATCTGTTCCTCAGTCTTTACGTATTTCATCTGAGGAACCTTGTATCCCAGGGATTTATAATAATCAAGTTTTGCCTTTAATTCATCACGATTCATAAACTGCTCCCTAAATAATTCTATTAAATATCTTAACACCAATTGTCGTATCCAACAAATAAAAACCGATGGCTCCCATGGCTGCAATACCACAGCACAACAGCAGATAGGTATCATAGGCAAGATACTTGTATACCACTCCCAGATACAGACCTCCTGCCAGGGAAATAACCGCCATTGATATCAGCATGGCCAGAAATACTGCCAGTCCTCTCTTTACTACTTCCGCTTCCGTAGCCCAGTCCATGCGATGGTGTCGTAAATTCAGCCATAAACCAAGACAGTCGGTAAACCGCAGAAACAGCTGAGGCAGTAAAAAGACAGATATGGACAGCGACAGTCCCGGCTTACCGCGTAAGACGACCGCAATTGAGAACAGCAGAGCAGCCGGAGCCATTAACAGATAATGAAACAGCAGCTTGCTGTGGATTATGTCATATGTATCCAGAGGGAAGGTCTTCAGTGCTTCTATGCTGTGTCCTTCAATGGAGATAAGGCTGGCTGACAGAATGTAGGTACTGATGAAAAACAGTGCTACGGTCAGAGCCATTACTGCTGCCATTTCGTTTCCGATTATCGGAAGCATTTCACCGAAAATGCTGTTCCAGGCTATTAACAGAGCGAAAGCCCCTATGTAGGCCAAAATAACCGCAAATGAGGTATTGGACAGATAGATAAAACTGCTGCCCAAATGCTTCAGTTCCCTGTAGAGAAGGGTAAAGGTCACTGAATGAGTCTTCAGCTCCTTTTCCTTATATTCTATTCTGACTGTATCCTGAGAAGAGGAGATCAGTCTGAAGAAGTGCTTCCTGACGATCATGAACATTATGGCAAACGGAACGATGCTGACAACAACAATGCCGATTATTGACCAGACATCACCGAAATAGACTGCACGGCCAAACCAGTTGATAAAGGACAGGGTCCCGTCTACGGACATAATGCCGCTGTCGATGAAGAATTCCTCCAGCTGGCTGTGATCCATGAAAATGAAGAAATAATACACGATCATGAATCCCACAAACAGGATCATCTTGGTCAGATTCTTATGACGGCTTCTGGCACTGATGCGCATTAACACATATCCAAACAGCACACCTAATGTCATGGCCAGCATCGGCCAGATCACTGAAATCAGAATGAAGCGGATAAGCTCACCCCACACAAAGCCGGCCTTTACGATCCAGGCAACAAGACCCGGGATCCCGAAAGCCCGCAGCAGAATGTAGTTATAGCACAGAATCACCAGCATGCGGCTGATCATCATATCCGTTGCCGTTATCGGCATTGACAACAGAACATCATTGTATTTGGACTCAAAAAGCTGATTCTGTACCAGAGTTATATCGGTAAAAAACAGTACGGCAAAAACCATGGAACCTACGGAAGTGTAGTACATGTCTCCCAGCTTGAGCTGAGCCATGTAGACAGCCATTTCCGAAAACATGACATAAAAGGAAACACTTGAAAAAGCCAGAATTGCCACATAAGACAGCCATCCCGGGATTTTGGATTTTTTCTTGCGCGGCAGTATTGCCCTGATATCCGTCTTGAACAGGATCTTATACATTGGCATCATTCTCCAGTTCCAGGAAGGTTTCTTCCAGTGAGGTATCGCCCTTGACTTCTTCCATTGTTCCGGTTTTGATCAGTCGGCCGTTCTTTATGATGGCGATCTTGTCGCACAGTTTCTCCGCAACATCAAGAACATGGGTTGAAAAGAATACCGCGCCTCCGTTATTGCATACTTCCCTCATGAGTTCCTTGAACTTGAAGGCGGCAATCGGATCAAGTCCGACAAAAGGTTCATCAAGAATGATGAGCTTAGGATCATGGATCAAGGCAGCAATGATGGTTATCTTCTGCTTCATGCCATGAGAATAAGCCGAAAGAGGCTGCGCCAGATCAGCTGTTATTTCAAACAGATCAGCATACTTTCTGATCTTCTCTTCTCTTTCCGTTTTACCGATCTTATATATGTCAGCGACAAAATTCAGATATCCGATTCCGGAAAGATATTCAAACAGGATCGGATTATCCGGAATGTAGGCCAGTTTCTTCTTGCAGGCCATTAAGTCATCCTTAATGGAAACACCGTCAATGTATATCTCGCCGTTATCAAAATCCAGCAGGCCGACACAGCATTTGATGGTCGTGGTCTTACCGGCTCCGTTATGGCCGATGAAACCGTATACTTCACCGGGCTTTATTTCCAGTGACAGATCGTCTACTGCCACCTTGTCCCCGTATTTCTTGGTCAGATGTTCTATTTTCAGCATATTGATCTCCTTAACAGATTGGTTTTCATTATTGAAAAGACCAGCTGGGCCGGTCTTAATCTCCTGTATAATTTCCGGTTACCCCGAAGATGGTGACCCCTTCTCTGATGTTTTCCCTGGTCAGATTGGCGGCACCGGCAATGTTTATCGGAGTTCCATCAAGATAATATCCCTTAGGTATTACCTTGTCCCTGGTATCCCCGTTATAGCTTTCCGCAGTATAGGTTGGAATACTGCCGGTGATCTTTTCACCGTTGACATAGCAGGTATAACCCTTAAGTACGTCATTTTCAGTAGCGGTTGCCTTGGAAGTGTCAACTTCAACATAACTGCCGACAACAAGTTCGCCGTTTACATAAGCAGTCTTGCCCAGGGCAATGTCCTCGCTGCGGGCAACTGCGTTCTTTGTCTGGATGTAACCCTGATCCAGGTAGGCCTTTCTGGCTCTGTCCTGCAGCATGCTGTTGCAGGCCATGAATACGATCACTGCACCCAGCAGCATTGATCCCAGAACCATCAGTATGGCATGAAGAGTATAGTTCGGAGTTACATATTCGTATTCTTCATCTTCCTCTTCAGTTTCAAAAACTTCCTGTTCTTCGGTCACTTCCCGGATCGTTTCAATGCCCTTGGTTCTTTCCTCTTCATTTTCCTGTTTCCGGGCCGGAATGTGAATGGTTTCTACCAGATTGTCATCATTGATGACCTCGGGCTGCTTGATGTCCTTCTTACGGAACAGAGGCATTTTCATTCTTCTTCGCCTCCTTCATCAATTATCGGAATATCCGGTTCCGGAGGTGTCTCTTCCTCCCATACGGCAACAAATGTCAGATTGGATGAAGATCCTGACGGAATCGTGTCATTCTCCTGACCGTCGCATTCCCAATGCAGGAAGATATATCCTTCACGGGTTGGATCCTTCAGAATAATGGTTGGAGAATTCTTGGTATATGTTGAAGGATTATCCGGATGGTTTTCCCGCCCGTCACCCAGAATGTACGTAATAGCATATTCCTTCGGTTTGGAGAAGTTACCGGTCACATTAAAGATGTTGATCCCTTCCCTGATGTTCTCAGGTTTCAGATCACTGTCACCCTTAATGACGATGTCATCCTGAATATATCCCTTTAATACCAGTACCTGATTCTGTGTTGAAGGGGTATAGCTTTTCCCCTCCAGTATTTCCATGGTACCGACAACCAGCTCACCGTTAACGTAAGCTGTTTTCCCCTTTATAATACGGTCACTGGAAGCTGTGGCATCAGTCGTATCCAGGACCTCCATGGTACCGGCGACCATCCTGCCCTGAACATAGGCTGTCTTTCCTTCGACAATGTCAGCAGCAGTTGCTGTGGCATCATCGGTAAGCACATAGCCGTCTTTCTTAAGATCGGCCACCACACGGTTATTGGCATAGTAGTTAGTGCCCAAAAAACCGGCTATTCCTCCCAGAAACAACCCCCCTAGACTTAACAAAATCATTCCCAAAGCAACTTTTTTCTGCCCTTTTGATCCGCTCATCTAGTTTTATTCCTCCTAACGGCATGTTAATTATAACATATCCCGTAAAAATATAAACAATGCAGGTCCACCGGCCTGATTACCCTATTCATAAATGGTTACCGGAGTACCGATGTGAACCAGTCCCCACAGTCTGGCAACCATGTTGGTAGGCATGTTGACACAGCCATGAGAAGGATCCGTCTTATAGATCTCCCCGCCGAACTCACTTCTCCAGGAAGCATCATGGAATCCCTTGTGAACTCCTGTCGGGTCAAACCCGATCCAGTATTCAACTCTTTCCTCCCAGGTAGGACCGCTGAGGATCGATGACCCGTCGATCTTGGTTACTTCAAATTCACCCACCGGTGTTATTCCCGGAGCTGCCGTTACCACAGGTGAGGTAAAGACCAGTTTGTCATTTTCATAATAATACAGCGTCTGCTTGGAAATGCTGACTTCAATGCGGTTATTGCGGTTTCCTGATGATGGATAGCTGTCGATCCAGCTTACTTCCACATTTTTATCTTCAGCTGCCAGTAAGGCTTCACCAAGAGTTCTCATCAGATCTTCCTGATCGATGAACTCATAGCTGGATACATAATTGTCCTCATATATCTTCTTAACAACTTCAGCCAGTCTGTCTTCATTGACAGCGAATTCACCGTTTTCCACCTTAAGAAGTTCTGCCAGCTTTTCTCCTTCAAATGTCTGAGAGCTGTCTGAAGATATTTTCACCGTGATCTTCTTGTCAGTCACTTTCTTCATTTCCGCCAGTCTGGCTGCCAGTTCCGGGCTGTCTGATCTGACTTCTGCCTTCAGATAGTCTTCACTGAGATCAACACTTTCCACTTTTTCACCCTTAAGTATTCTGGAGATGGCATCAACGATCCTGCTGTGTGCCGCTTCTTCATTCATCTGCAGGTTATCCTGTTCAGGAACGATCTCCAGTTTCCCGTTTACTAAATCAACATGAGCATCAACCGGTGCACTCACGTTTTCTTCCCGGAAACAGTAAAGATCACTGATCCTGTTATTAAGCTTATCCATGTTATAGTGACCGTCCAATGCCAGACCACTCAGCTCCGTTTTCCCGAAAAGCGATTTGAACCACATCAGCTCATCCTGAGCTTCCAGCAGATCCTTTACCTTATAACTTGCCTGATAGTCGGCATCAGTTGCCATGTTTATGGTTTCAGAGACGATGGCTCCGGTATCTTTGTTTTTCTGCAATATCTTCAGCAATGGAGCATTGGCCTTTACCGTTTCCCCTTTTTCATAGCCGTTCCCGTCCAGACGAAGCCCATCTATGTAGGTATTCGGCAGAAAACGGTGGTCTGCGTATATTACTCCCCGTCCGTACACTACTCCAGTAAGCAGTATTAATATCAGTAAAATCTTTTTAATCACTGTTTCAACCTCACTGTTCCAATATATTTTTATTATATTATTAAATGGTCTTTGCGGCCACTTTCTTTTGTGTGTATAATAGGATAACAGGGGGGTCGATACTATGGACAAGATGCTGGCAAGACTGGAAAACATGGATAAAAGATTTGAGGAAATAAATGAACTGCTGATAAACGGTTCCTTTTCCGATAACCGTGAATTCGCAAAGCTCAGTAAGGAACAGTCCAATCTGCAGGCACCGGTAAATGCTTACCGTGAACTGATAAAGGTCATGAAACACATCAAGGATGATGAAGAACTGCTTCATGATCCTGACTTAAGGGAAATGGCTGAAATGGAGCTGGAGGATCTTAAGGAGAAACAGCAGCAGCTTGTTGACCATCTGGAAGTATTACTGATACCTAAGGACCCTAATGATGACTGCAATGCCATCTTTGAGATCAGAGGCGCAGCAGGCGGTGATGAAGGCAACATCTTTGCCGGAGACCTGTACAGAATGTATACCCGCTATGCTGAAACCAAGGGCTGGAAGATCGAGTTATATGATGCTGAAGAAAGTGAAGCCGGCGGTTTCTCTCAGATCAGTTTCCTGATCAAGGGCAATGAAGTCTATAAGGAAATGAAGTTTGAATCCGGTGCTCACCGTGTCCAGCGCGTTCCGAAGACTGAGTCTGCCGGACGTGTTCACACTTCCACAGCCACCGTACTGGTACTGCCTGATGTAGACGACGATGCCATTGAGATCGATCCTGCTGATCTGGAAATTGAAACCCACAGAGCTTCAGGAGCAGGCGGTCAGCATATCAATAAGACTGACTCCGCTGTCAGGATCACTCATAAGCCTACCGGTATCTCTGTCAACTGCCAGGACGGCAGAAGCCAGATCCAGAACCGTGAACAGGCCATGAGGATCATTACCGCCCGTGTCTATGACTACTATCAGCAGAAGGCTGAAGCTGAAAAAGGCGCTGAAAGACGCAGCAAGATCGGCACCGGAGACCGTTCCGAAAAGATCAGAACCTACAACTATCCGCAGAACCGTGTTACTGACCACCGCATCAACTTCACCATTCAGCAGCTGGACCGCGTCATGGAAGGCAAGCTGGATGACATCATCGCTGCCCTGCTTGATGCCGATCAGAAAGCCAAGATCGCCGGAGAACGGTAATGCCAAGCTATCACGACATCCTGTGGGATACCTACCATCAGCTTAAGGATACCGATGTTTCAGATGAAGCAGTACAGATACTGATGCTGGAACTGTGCAACATGAGCCATAATGACCTGTATCTCAATTATGATCAGGAAATGCCAGCCGACCTTTACCGGCAATTTCAGGAAGGTGTCAGGCGTCTGAAGCAGAATGAACCGCTGCAGTACATTCTCGGTTACCAGTGGTTTTACGGTTATAAGATCAAGGTAAACGAAGAAGTATTAATACCACGCTATGAAACCGAGGAACTGGTAGCCAATGTCCTGGCTGACAGCGATTACTATTTCCCGGAAAAGGAAGTAATAGAAATTGCCGATGTGGGAACCGGATCAGGTGCTATTGCCCTGGCATTGAAAAAGGAAGAACCGAAGTTCCGCATGCACGCGACCGACATATCCGAGACAGCTTTGAAAGTTGCCCGGGAAAATGCCCAGAGCCTGGATATTGATATTGATTTCCTGCAGGGCGACATGCTGCAGCCGTTGATTGACAAAGGCATAAAGCTGGATATTCTGGTTTCCAATCCGCCATATATTCCAAGGCAGCAGGAAATACAGAAAAGCGTAGATCAGTATGAACCACATGTAGCCTTATTCGGCGGGGATGACGGACTGTACTTCTACCGCAGAATATTTGAAAACGCCCATAAGGTCATAAAGGAAAAGAGCTTCCTGGCCTTCGAAATAGGCTATGACGAAAAAGATGCCATCATAAAGGAAGTTGAAAAATACTTCCCGCTTGACAGGTATGAAGTATTGAAAGACATAAATAAAAAGGACAGAATGCTGTTTATATATCACGGCATCTGACCTTTTTTCTTTTTGTTCAATTAACGGTCTTCTCTGAAATATGATATTCCCAGAGAAGCCGGAGCCTGATTTTCTCTCTTCTTTCGTGAGCTTACCAGTATCAGTACCACAATGGTGACCAGATATGGGATCATCTTATAGAGATTCTGCATGTATGTTGATCTCTGAACCTTGAAGAGTTTCATCAATACATTACTGATGGAACCAGGGATATAAAGATATACCCAGTAGCAGAATCCAAACAGATAGGCACCCCAGGTAGCGTTAGCCGGTTTCCAGCTGGTAAAGATTACCAGGGCAACAGCCAGCCAGCCCAGGGCTTCAATGCCGCTGTCATTGGACCAGGTTCCCTTGACATAGTCCATTACATAATACAGACCGCCGATTCCGGCAATGGCTGAGCCTATCGTGCAGGCTGCATATTTATATTTTGTAACGTTAATGCCCGCTGCGTCAGCTGTAGCAGGGTTTTCCCCTACTGCTCTTAAGTTCAGACCGGTTCTGGTCTTATTGAAGAAATACTGCATCCGGAAAGCCATGGCAAGTACGACATATGTCAGCCAGCCATAGTCAAACAGCAGCTTGGAAACAATTCCCAGCTTGGTTGACAGTACCGGAATACCGACCTTGAAGGCTCTTGAAGTAGCAGCCACATTGATCTGTCCGACACCGCCTGACAGCTTGACCAGTGAACCGCCGAAGAAATTGGCAATACCGGTACCTATCATGGTTAAGGTAAGACCGGTTACGTTCTGGTTGGCACGTAGGGTGATGGTGAAGAAACCATACAGCAGACCTGCCAATGAACAGGCAAGCAGACAGCACAGCAGAGAAATGATCACACAGATCAGCGGATTCGGTGCAGTGACGACATTTTCATAGAAGAATGCCCCAGCTAGGGAAGCAATGCCTCCCAGCATCATAACACCCGGAGTACCCAGATTAAGACCGCCGGCCTTTTCATTCAGGGTCTCTCCAATGCAGCCGAACATGATAACTGTTCCAAAGGTAATTGCAGCAGAGATCCATGCCAGTAAAGATTGACCTGTCATACTACTGTTCCTCCTTATGTCTGAAGACTATCTGATAGCTGGTAAAGAATTCACTGGCCAGAATGCAGAACAGCAGAATGCCGGTGATGGTATCCGAAGCATATTCGTTGAGGTTGAAGTCACTGGCGATCTGCACGGCACCCTTGTTCAGGAAAACGATCAGGAATGAATAGATGACCATGATGAACGGATTCAGCTTGGCCAGCCAGGCAACGATGATGGCGGTAAAACCGCGGCCACCTGATGTCTGAGTTGAGATCGTGTGTGATATGCCGGCTACTTCTGTGAAACCGGCCAGACCGCATAAGGCACCGGACAATAACATCGTTCTGATGATGACCTTCGGTACGTTTATGCCGGAATAACGGGCTGTGCTTTCACTTTCACCGGTAACGGTTACTTCATATCCATGCTTGGAATAGTTAAGATAAATGAATACTGCAGCGGTAACGATGACGACAATGAGCACGTTGATCAGATACTGCTGACCGAAGACTGACGGGAACCAGCCGGCGCGGGTCTCACTGTTAATGACACCGACGCTGTGTGACTGTTTCTTATCCCAGACATCAACAAAGAACTCAATAACCTGAATGCCGACATAGTTCATCATCAGTGTAAACAGGGTTTCATTGGTGTTGAATTTGGCCTTGAAGAATGCCGGAAGGAATCCCCACAGGGCTCCAGCAACCATGCTGAGGACCAGCATGACCACCAGCAGAACGGCATTTGGCATCTTGCCGCCGAAGTAGATCATCATGGCTGCGGAAACAAGTCCGCCGATCAGGATCTGTCCTTCGGCACCGGTATTCCAGAACTTCATGCGGAAAGCCGGAGTCAGCCCGACGGCTATGCTCAATAACAGGCAGGTATCTCTGATGGTTATCCAGATACGTCTTTTGGTGCTGAAGGCACCTCTGAACATTGAGGCATAGACATCAAGCGGATTAAGCTTGGTCACTGAGTTAATGAAAAGTGCGGCAATCAAAAGTGCCAGAACGACAAACACGATCTTGATCAGGATCTTCTGATACAGAGGGCGGTCGTCCTTTTTTCTTATTCTGATTAAAGGTTCCTTATTTGCCATGTTAATTACCTTCTTTCAGATGAGTCATCAGCAGGCCGACTTCCTCCTTGACTGCCGTGCGGCCATCAAGGATACCGTTGACCCTGCCGTTGCATAAAACAAGTATTCTGTCGCTTAAGGCCATCAGAACATCGAGGTCCTCACCGACATATACGACGGCTACCCCGCGTTTCTTCTGTTCATTAAGCAGATTATATATAGCATAGGAAGTATTGATGTCCAGGCCTCTGACAGCGTAGGCAGTCATCAGAACTGTCGGCTTGTTATTGATTTCACGACCAACCAGAACCTTCTGAACATTGCCTCCGGACAGTCTTCTGACCGGATAGTCCAGACTAGGAGTATCAACTTCCAGTTCATCACGAATCTTAACAGCCATCTGCTGCGGCTGACTGCGATGCAGGAAAGGACCCTTTCCCTTTCTGTAGCGTTTCAGCATGACATTGTCCGTCATGCCCATATTGCCAACCAGGCCCATGCCTAAACGGTCTTCCGGGACAAAGGCCAGATGCAGACCGTGGCTGATGATCTCTCTGGTGCTTAATCCGACCAGTTCATGAACACCATGGGCAGTGGAATAGTAAACAACTGATGAACCTTCTTCCGGTTTCTGCAAGCCCATTATGGCCTCCAGCAGTTCCTTCTGACCTGATCCGGAAATACCCGCAATGCCCAGTACTTCACCGCTGAAAAGATCAAAGGTAACATCGTCTACCACTCTCTTGCCGTCCTTGTTGATGACGGTCAGATGCTTTACTTCCAGACGTTTATGCTTTTCTTCAACGAAATCACGGGCGATGTCCAGAACGATCTTTTCACCGACCATCATTTCGGTAAGTTCATTTTCATTTGTTTCACTCGTATTAACTGTGCCAATGTATTCTCCCTTGCGCAGGATCGTGACCCTGTCAGAGATCTCCATTACTTCGTTGAGCTTATGAGTGATGATTACGATAGCCTTGCCATCCCGGCGCATGTTTTTCAGTATGGCAAACAGCTTGGTGATTTCCTGCGGTGTCAGAACAGCCGTAGGTTCATCAAGGATGAGGATATCAGCCCCTCTGTAAAGGACCTTGATGATTTCGAGAGTCTGCTTCTGGGAAACGGTCATGTCGTAGACCTTCATGTCCAGATCGATCTCAAAGCCGTAGCGCTCACAGATATCATTGACTTTCTTTCTGGCTGCGGCCATGTCGTTTTTCTCTTCCGGCTCCAGTCCCAGGACAATGTTTTCCAGGGCAGTAAAGACGTCAATGAGCTTGTAGTGCTGATGGATCATACCGATGCCCAGATCAAAGGCGTCCTTAGGATCCTTGATGGTCACCTGTTTTCCATTAACAAAAATCTCCCCTTCATCAGGGTAGTAGATTCCGGCCAGCATGTTCATTACCGTCGTCTTTCCGCTTCCGTTTTCACCCAGAATGGCCAGTACTTCATGTTTTCTTATATCAAAGGAAACATGCTGATTGGCCTTTACGGAGCCAAATGATTTGGTGATGTTCTTTAATTGAATTGCACAATTGTTATCCATGTCATCAAACCTTTCCATAACAGGTGAAGGAGACACTAATCCCCTTCACCCGTTATTAATTATAAGTGTGTTGTTTTCAGTGATTATTTTTCGAATATGTCATCAATATAAACTGAGAATGATGGAGCACTTCTGAATTCTGATTCATGGAAGTATCCGTCAAAGATGGCATTCTTGTCTTCTGCATCGTCTGTATCGAAGTCGCCTGTTAAGTCGATCTTCAGTTCATTCAGATGAACGCCGTTTACTGTCCAGTTAGCAACATCAAATACATGTAACGTACCGGTCTTGATGGCAGTGATTGCCTTGTCAACAGCTTCCTGAGTACCGGCGGCACAGCTTGAGCCTAATTCAGTGATGGCAACAGCGCCTGTCTTGTAGCCTTCAGCCCAGTCAGTAGCGATCTTTTCGCCCTTGACTACCTGACCGAATGCATAAGTGTAGTAAACACCCCAGTTATTGGTTGCACTTGTTAAGGCTGCATGAGGAGCAACTGCCAGCATGTCAACGTTGTAGCCTACAGAATAAGCAACAGTTCCCTTAGCTAAGGCAGCTTCAACAGCAGCAGGTGCACCTGTTGAGTCAGCATGCTGACCGATGATGACACAGTGGTCTGCCATTAATGTGTTGGCTGTTTCACCTTCAGCTGTGATGTTGAACCATGAGTTGGTATAGATGACTTCCATGGTTACTGCTGGGAATACGGACTTGACACCTAAGAAGAATGCGGTAAAGCCGGAAACAACTTCTGCATATGGGAATGCACCGACATATCCGATCAGAACCTTGCCGTCCTTGTAGCTTTCAGCAGGAATCATGCCAGCTTCTTCCAGTTCAGCAAGCTTCATGCCGGCTACGATACCTGATACATAGCGTGATTCATAAACGTTGGTAAAGGCGTTTGAGAAGTTCTTCAGTCCGCTGATGGCGGCAGTATCGCCTGTAGCAGCTACGAACTGGATATCAGGATATTCAGTTGCTGCCTGCTGCATGAACTGCTGGTGGCCATAGCTGTTGGAGAATACGGCCTTGCAGCCCTGTTCAACCAGGTCTACAGCTGCGTCATAGCATGCCTGAGTTTCACCGATGGTGTATTTCCAGATAACCTGGTCATCGCTTAAGCCGTTTGCCTTCATGGCAGCTCTGATGCCTTCCATGTGAGCATAGGTATATCCTTCGTTTTCATCGCCAACGAGGATGACACCGATCTTCAGCTTGTCTTCAGGCTTGTCTCCGCCCTCTGGATTTTCAGGCTTGCTGCATCCTGTCAGGACGCCAACGACCATTAAGACAGCCAGTAATAATGATAATAGTTTCTTCATAAGTTTCCCTCCTTCTTATTTTCCTACTATCTATAATCAAGGAATTCTCCTTCCTTAATTAACTTAAATGAAAAATTGAATCCGGTCCTATCCTATTGACAGAATTCAATTCCGTTTTCGACACTCATGCTCTTGATGCGTGCCAGACTTTCGACACGAATGCCTTTGCTTCTGATCATTCCACCGCCTGGCTGATAAGCCTTTTCAATGACGGTCCCGCAGCCTACGATCTGGCAGCCTGCCTGCTGAGCAACGGAGATCATCGCCTTCAAAGCCTCTCCATTGGCCAGGAAATCGTCCAGGATGAGCAGTTTGTCATCCTTTGACAGATAGTCACGTGATACTGAGATGACAAAGTCAGCGCCTCTGGTATAGGAATGTAATGGAGCATGGTAGGCATTATCGCTCATGTTGGCAGCATTGCCCTTTTTGGCAAAGACAACCGGGCAGTAATTAAAAAACTGTGAAGTTGCGCAAGCGACAGCGATGCCAGAAGCTTCGATGGTCATTATTTTCGTAACTTCACAATCTTTGAATCTTTCCTTGAATGCGGTACCAATTTCGTTGAGGAAGGCGACGTCGATCTGGTGGTTCAGAAAACTGTCGACTTTCAGGATGTCTCCCTTAAGGATTCTGCCGTCTCTAACAATGCGGTTCTTCAATGCATCCATTTCCGGTACCTCCTATATTTAAAAATATATTCCAATTATCTAATAACAGGGCCTTTTTTTCAAGTAAAATCGCCCGTTTTTTTGTTAAAAACAAGCAATTTTCTAACAAAAAAAACAGGCAAACGTTTTACCTGTTTTTCCCTTAATCCAATGATTCCAAATCAACTCTTCTGTCATCGTCATTTACATCCATATCATCGTAATCTTCGATGACAGGTGCATCTTCATCATCGCCTTCATCAAGCAGGGCTGATGAATCAAACAGAACTTCGGACAGTTTATGATTACTCTTAAGATCCCATACATTGTTCTGCAGCGGTGTGAATCGAGAATCCAGTGACAGATCTGTGTAGAACTGTGAAATTTTCTTTTTCGCCTGTGCTTCGTCATATCCCATTTCATCTACGACTTTTTTCCATAGTTCACGGAATGAGATGCTGTGGTTCTGAGTCTTGAGGTAGTCATAGGCAACATCAATCGTTTTTACGCTCATTAATAAATCGCCTCCTGTAATTATCTGAATTGTTATGTAATGCGTTTTTACTGAAATGATTATATATCATATCAAACATATTGCAATACTTATTTGTTAAATTTTGGTAAAAAATGCAAATATTCTAAGAAAGCGTTTTCTCTGTGTCAAAAAGAACATATTTCAGATATGTTCTTTTGTTTAGCTTTGTTTGATTAATATCTTTTACCGTATTTCAGACAATGGGCGATCAGATAGTCGGTAACCTCCCCATATGACTGAATGCCGCTTTCCTGGGAAAATGCCTTCAGGTAATGGTCATTGATCTCATCGGAAACATTCTGTAATGGCGAATCGTATTTCTGATAGTATTCCCGGGTCTGCTTCCTGTCCAGTTTCAGCAGCGCCATCCCCTTGTCATCCGGATACCTGTTATACAGCCGGACAGCCTTCTCGCTGTCAGCTCTGTAAAGGGACGAGAAGGTATATGAGAAGGCATTGTAGTAACCGCTGTAAAGGAAGTATGGATCATCACTTCCCTCACAGGCCAGAAAGGCCGCAAAGTTGGCTTCCTGCTCACTGGCAATTCCCAGTCGGTGCCGTGCCTCATGGCACATGATATATCCCAGAGGAACTGCGGGCACTGAACCCGGTACTCCCGCTTCACCGGTAAAAGGCATGAACATTCCCACAATGCCGTTATACATCAGATATTCACCTATCAGCGACAGTTTCTTGACCGGCTTGGCTGAACCGTTCAGAACCGGATACTTATCTGAGATGGCTGCGTAGCTTTTCCCGGCCTTTTCAGCAGTCCTGTAAAAATCCGGCATCATGGCACTGTCGTCTTCGTTTCTCTCAATTAACAGGG
>CAMOMM010000002.1 GCA_946619805.1 uncultured Bacillota bacterium
AATATATTCCTTAGGAAAATAAAAGATAATCATGATGACTGCAGCAGGGTGATGATGGAAAAAACAGATAAAATATGATAGATTAATTTTGTTTAAGGAGAGTGTGAAAATGTTTAAGATCATAATCAGAGACAATTACGATGAAGTATCAAAAGAAGCATTTAAAATCATGAAGGAAGTCCTCAATACCGGAAATCCTGTATTGGGACTGGCTACCGGTTCTTCTCCTGTAGGTCTGTATAAGGAAATGATCGCAGACCATCAGGAAAACGGAACAAGCTATAAGAATATTCTGACTTTCAACTTGGATGAATACTGCGGATTGCCTAGAGATCACAGGGAATCCTATTGGACATTCATGCATGAGAATCTGTTCAATCACATTGACATTCCTGATGAAAACGTTCATGTTCCTCTGGGAAACGGTGATATAAAGAAAAACTGCAGGAATTATGAAAAGGAACTGAAGAAGCATACAGTTGACATTCAGGTTCTGGGTATTGGATCTGATGGTCACATTGCCTTCAATGAACCGGGCTGTCCGTTTGACAGTGTGACTCATGAAATGCCATTGACGGAACAGACCAGACAGGACAATGCCAGATTCTTTGACGGAGATATCAATCAGGTACCTGTCAGCGCTGTAACCATGGGGCTGGCTTCCATAATGAGAGCAAAGAAGATCATCCTTATCGCAACAGGTGAAAACAAAGCCAAAGCGATCAGAGACATGATTGAAGGACCTAAGACGACCGACTGCCCGGCCAGTGTTCTGCAGGATCACCCTGATGTAACGGTTATAATGGACAAGCAGGCAGCAGCAAAGCTGACCTTTGCCAGACCGTAGGAAGAGACACATATGTATACGATCAGTGATTTATATGACCTTGACCATACTCTGGCTAAGGATTACCTGCAGCAGTTTACCTATCCCTGGGAAGCGTTAAAGGGAATTAAGGAACTCATCATTGAACTGGGAAAGAGCCTTGATAAGGAAGAATACGACGAAGTAAGCGAGAATGTCTGGGTACATAAAACCGCCAGGGTATTCCCGACAGCGTATCTTGGTGCACCTTGCATCATCGGACCTATGACGGAAGTCAGACACTGTGCTTTCATCAGAGGAAGTGCACTTGTAGGGGCTGACTGTGTAGTGGGCAACAGCGTTGAACTGAAGAACGTGATTCTGTTTGACCATGTTCAGACTCCGCATTACAACTATGTCGGTGACTCGATTCTGGGATACTATTCTCACATGGGAGCCGGATCAATAACTTCCAATGTCAAGAGTGACAAGAAGCTGGTTATTGTTCACAACGGTACCGAAAACATTGAGACCGGGCTGAAGAAGTTCGGGGCAATGATCGGTGATCATGTGGAAGTAGGATGTAACAGTGTTCTTAATCCGGGAACTGTGATCGGACGTCACAGCAATGTCTATCCGACCAGCTGTGTCAGAGGTGTTGTACCGGAAAACAGCATCTGGAAAAACAGCGGTGAGATCATAAACAAGAAAGAAGATTAACAGCGGAAAGCCATGTATGACATGGTTTTTCTTTTTGTGCAGATTCTGAAATAATTAACAAAAAATATGTTGACAATAGTTCGGAGCCGAAATATAATTACTTCGGAACCGAACGAAAGGAGTTGTATACATGGTCAGAAACACAGAATTACTTAAGAAAATGAACACAGTCTCAAGAGAGATCAGAATGAGTGCCTTCAGACAGATGCACGGTGAAATGCCGGAACACTTCAGAGGCAAAAAAGGTATGTGCGGTAATCAGAAAGCAGATAATGGCAGAAACGATTTCCAGCACAGAGGCCCTCGCCGCAGAAGAAGCCTGTCCAGAGAACGCCTGCTGGTGATCATCAGTGATTATCCTGATGGCATCAATCAGAAACAGCTGGCTGAAAGTGCCGGGATCAACGCTTCATCTACTTCTGAAGTAGTAGCCAGACTGGAAGATGACGGCTACATCGTCAGAAAGATCGACGAGAACGACAAGAGAGCTACCATTCTGAAACTTACGGAAATGGGTGCAGTAAGGGCTGAGGAAATCAGAAACGAAAGAGAAGGATTCCTTGATGAGGTCTTCTCAAAGCTGACTGAAGAAGAAAAGCAGACCTTATCTGACATTCTGGACAAGTTGATTGAGAAGTAAGAAGATCGCCTGATGGCGGTTTTCTTTTGGCAAAAATGTTTCTGTAAAGGAAAATAAAAAGGTAGAATTATATTGAATGGAGTATTTATGGTGAATAAGATCAGAATGGTTGTCTTTGATGTGGATGGAACGGTATTTCCCATTGGCTCAGGCCAATGCAGTGAAAAGACCCGTGAAGCCCTTTTGGCCTGTAAGGAAGCAGGCATCATTACTGCACCGTGTTCGGGAAGAAGCATCTTCATGTTTCCCCAACAGTTAAGTGAAGTAATTAATACGAAATATGTCATCTACTGCAACGGGGCTTACATTGCCAATCCCGAAACCGGAGAAATAGCTGACAGCAATACAGTTGACCCGCTAAAGGTCGCAGCCCTTTTCCGTCAGTTTCCGGGAAGTGACATTTACCATAAGGCTTCAACCTTTACCAGATTTCTGGATGACAATCCAAGAAAGAAGGAAACCAGGAGCATTCCAACCGTATTTGTGGATGATGTGATCACAATACTGGAAAACCTTGATGAACCGCTGTTTAAGGCAGAGTTCTTTTTCCAGGAAGAATCAAATTCCAAACCGGCAGTGCTGGAAAAGCTGAAAGACAACACAGATTTCACCTTCAGCAGTGCGTTGCCTGACAACATTGAGGTAAACAACCCTCTGGCTACAAAGGGGAACGCTGTTCGCAAACTGGCAGGTCTGTATGGTCTGTCACTGGATGAGGTAATGGCCATTGGCGATGGGGACAATGATTCTTCAATGCTGGAAACTGCCGGTTTTGCCATAGCCATGGGCAACAGTCCCGACAGTTTAAAGGAAATTGCCGATGCCATAACCGATACGGTGGAAAACGATGGTTTTGCTCAGGCAATATATAAATACGCTCTGCAAAAAGAGTGAATATCAAGTATACTTGTAAGTGAGAGGTATCAACATGTTAACAATATCAATAGCGATGGATGAGAACAAGGGCATCGGCATCAAAGGCCGGCTGCCATGGCATCTGAAGGAAGAACTGAAACTCTTTAAGAACAATACTGTGGGAAAGACCATTCTGATGGGTCAGACTACCTATGACGGATTACCGCGCAAGCTGAAGGACAGACATACTGTTGTCTGTTCAATCGATCCTGAATACAAGGTTGATGATCCTGATGCAGAGGTCACCTATGACCTGATGAAGTTCCTCAACGAGAAGGAATTCAGTGATGATGAGGTAATTGTCTGCGGGGGAGCATCAATTTACCGTCAGGCTTATCCGTTCTGTCATAAAGCGCTCATTTCCTTTGTAAAGGGAGACTATGAAGTAGACACTCATTTTGACGTCTTTGACATGAATGACTGGGAAATTGTCAAAGAGGTTGAATACGAAGATTTCATCTACCGTGAAATGAACCGTAAAAAGAGCGGCAAGCGGGTCTTTGTGACCGGATGCTGCGGCTACATCGGTTCACATACGACAGTGGAACTGCTCAATGACGGCTATGATGTTGTCGGTCTGGATAACTTCAGCAATTCCCAGCCGGAAGTACTGGACAAGATCACCCGGATCACCGGTAAGAAGGTGAAATTCTATGAAGGCAACATGCTGGACAGAGAGCTGCTGGAAAGGATCTTTGATGAGAATGACATCGGAGCGGTAATTGACTTTGCGGCATACAAGGCTGTCGGTGACAGTGTCAGAAAGCCGGTGGAATACTATACCAACAATGTCAGCAGTGTTCTGGTGCTGTTAAGTGTAATGAAGGAAAAGAATGTCAAGTCAATCGTGTTCTCAAGCTCTGCTACGGTATACGGTGAGAATAATCCGATCCCTTATGTTGAGACCATGCCTATTGGCGGAACGACCAATCCATACGGTACCTCCAAGGTGTTTGTTGAACAGATCCTGAAAGATCTCTGTTTCGCTGACAAATCATTTAATGCCTGCATCTTAAGATACTTCAACCCGATCGGCGCTCATGAAAGCGGCCTGCTGGGTGAAAATCCTAATGGGGTACCGGCTAACCTGATGCCTTATATTGACAAGGTTGCCTTAGGCAAGCTGGAAAGACTTAACATCTTCGGTGATGACTATCCTACCAAGGACGGTACCGGGGTAAGAGACTATATCCATGTTGTTGACCTGGCCAAGGTACACATCAAGGGTCTCAAGAAGATCGAACATAAGAAAGGCAGTTATTATGTCTATAACATCGGTACCGGTGTCGGCTACAGCGTTCTGGATATTGTAAAAGCCTATGAAAAGGTCAATGACATTACCATTCCATATGTCATAGCTCCAAGAAGACCGGGAGATCTGCCGGAATACTACGCTGATTCCAGCAAGGCTCAGAAGGAGCTTAACTGGCATACCGAGAAGACACTGGAAGACATGTGCCGAGACTGTTACAGATTTGTATTAAACTGCAGATAAATCAATTATGACTGAAACAGAAGCTTTGTTTCGGTCTTTTCTTTGAGAACAGGGGTAATAAGGATGAAGATCTACATAGCAGCTCCGCTGTACTGCGACTATGAAAGAGAGTACAATCGGAGCATTGATGAACTGTTAAGAAAAAACGGGTATGATACCTATCTGCCGCAGAGAGATGGCGGAGTGGTGAGTGAAATGCCTGATTACATTGACGGTATTCCAAAGGACCGTTATGTCTTTGAAAAGGACATTGCCGCCATGAACAGCTGTGACATTTTCCTGTTTCTGCTGGATGGCAGAGTTCCTGATGAAGGGGCATGCGTAGCACTGGGATATTTTCATGGAACAGGAAAGCCGGCAGTAGGACTTAAGACAGACAGCCGTACTCTCTGTCAGGGACTGGATAACCTGATGATCCGCATGGCTCTGGACAGAATATGTCTGAACAAAGATGAACTGTTACGGTTTCTGGCAGAGTTAAATCAGAAAGGAAGGAAATGACATGGTCATAAATGTATACGAGCAGTATTTTGAAGCACACGGTGTATTTTCAGCCGTTGAAAGAAAAGGTGCCTTGGTAATGTTAATAAGCGACAGTGAACGGGGCATGATCAGCTATAAGGCAGCCGTAACCTTCTTCCCGCACGCTGATGAAGAAGATTATGGGGTTTCGTATGACGCTTATTTTGAAAAGATCCTTTATGAAGGCAAGGGACGCAGATCAAGAAAAAAGGAAGCCGGTTATCTGCAGCAGCTTCCTGAAATAATAGATCAGCTGGCCCGGGAAAACAGAGCAGAGGTATTCTGGGACAGACCGTTAAGGGAAGCCAGAAGAGGATAGGAAAGTTAATTTTGCTTATTTGCTAAAATAAAATGAGTGAATTGCGCACTGCCCTGTTCCCTGATTGACGTACCGGGGAAAAGGGTGATTATATTAAAATAGATAATTATATGGAAAGGAATTAATATGAAGATCAGTGAGATTATTGATATTGTAAAGAAAAACTGCAAGGGATATGGCGAGATCGATGACAACAGAACCAGAGACAAGGTTCTCTATGGTGAAACCGATAAGGAATGCACCGGCATCGTTACAACCATCTACGCCAGTGTCGATGTCATCAGAAAGGCACATGAGCTTGGAGCCAACTTCATCATTGCCCATGAAGCATGTTTCTGGAACCATGGGGACCACACCGACTGGCTGCAGGATAATGAAACATTCAGATTAAAGAAACAGCTGCTGGATGAAACAGGCATAACAGTCTGGAGAGATCATGATTACATTCATTCCGGCGTACTGCATGACGGCAAGTATGTAGACGGTATTTTCTATGGTCTGGCTTATGAGATCGGCTGGCTTGATTATGTCAGCGGCGATACCGTAACCCCGAGGATCTTCGACATTCCGGAAACACCTACCAGAGAAGTAGCGCAGTATCTGATGGAAAAGATGAACCTGAAGGGAATGAAGACCATGGGTAATCTGGATGGCACTACCAAGCGTGTCTATCTGCCGTTCCATATCATCGGACAGGCTGACAATGGTGAACTGGCATTTATTGAAGAACACCATGTGGATACCATTCTGTGCATGGAAATAACCGACTTCACCGTTGCCATTTACATGAGAGATGGCGCTCAGCTGGGACTGGACAAGACCGTACTGGCTGCCGGACACTTCAACGTTGAGGAACCGGGCATGAAATGGCTGGCTGAACAGCATCTTCCTGGATTACTGCCGGGAATCAGAATCGACTATGTTCAGGCCGGTGATTCCTATACGATGATTCACAGACATTAAAATACATTATTTACGACAATTGACGCGGATGTTTTGATTATTCATCCGCTTTTTTTATATATAATGTATTCAGGAAAGTCAGATAAGGTAAATAATAATGAAAAGGCTTTTGGCGGCATTACTGGCTATAATTGCACTTATACCGTTTATAGGTGTTTTTACCAATGACCCGGAAGTACAGCCGCCTGAAGATCCTCCGGTGATTGAGCCGGTTGATCCTGAACCGCAGCCGCAGGAGCCGTTAATTGAAGAAAAAGTTGAGATAACGCTGATTTCGCCGGAGAAAGATAAGACCATGATCCTGGTCAATGAGGAAATACAGGAATATCTGAGCATTTACCATAAGGGGATCGGACAGAACTACTACCGATACATGACTGATCATTTCATTGGCAATCAGGTCGTAAATCTGAAATGGCAGATCAGCAGGGAACCGGAGTTTACCGTTGTCTATCTCAGCACCAGGCCGGACATGAAGGACGCCGATGAATATCTCTGCAGAGAGGATCATCTTGATATCAGTAATCTGTATACCGGGAAAGATTACTACTGGCAGATCTGTGCAGTGTACCGGGATTATGCCGTAATGTCTGAAACAGGACATTTCCATACCGAAGAGACCCCGAGAATTGTCCTGATAGAAGGAGTATCCAATACCAGAGATATCGGGGGCTGTTATACAGAAAACGGCACCTGTCTTAACCAGGGGATGATCTACCGCACTGCATCGGCAGATAACGTTACGGAATATGGCCGTAAACAGGCTGATGAAGATCTGCATATAAAGACAGAACTTGACCTCAGAGATGCAGGCGAAAGCGGAACCCGTCTGGAGAAAAGTCCTCTTGGTGAAGCCGTCAGATACATAAATGCTCCGGGTATACTCTACACCAACATAACAAAGGAAGCTTACTGGCCTTCTGCCAGAGATATCTTCAAAGTATTTGCGGATAAGGACAACTATCCGATCCTGGTTCACTGCCGGGCCGGGCGAGACCGTACCGGAACAGCCATGATCGTAATTCTGGGGTTATGCGGGGTACCGGAAGAGACCATTTACAAAGATTATGAACTGTCGTTTTTCTCCCGGGCCGGTACTGAGATGCAGGAGGAAGGCCGTGAAGTAGAGATCCTTTTAGGATATGTCAGTGATCTGATGAAGAACCTTCACCGATTCGGCGACGAAAATACGACATTGGCCGGCTGCTGCCGTAATTATCTGCTGAAGATCGGACTGACTGATGAGGAAATAGAAACGATCCGTCTGATAATGACCGGTGATGCGGGAATTGAACTGCCGCATAGGAAAACTGATGTCAGGATTCCTGAAATCAGAACATATGAATGAAAAGGCTGCCGATGGCAGCCTTTTGAAAGATCAATATGATTTACGGTTACAGCAGTACTCTAAGGAAACTGAGAACACCATAACTGGCCAGTGTCAGAATGATACCGGCCATTACAACACCAAGGAAAATTGACAGTAAGCCTTTCTTAAAGTCAAATTCCAGAATTGTCGCAACCAGCGATCCCGACCAGGCTCCGGTTCCGGGAACCGGAATGCCGACAAACATGGTCAGGGCAAAGAAGCCATACTTCTTTACGGTTTCACTTTTGGCATGCAGCTTGGCTTCATATCTGGTAAAGAAAGGGCCGAAGGTCCTGGTTGTCTTAAGCCATTTGATGATCTTCATACCAAACAGCAGAAGAAACGGTACCGGCAGCATGTTGGATATCACACAGATCGGCAGCACTTCGTACCATGGCATCTTTCGGGCAGCCCCGAAGATAATGGCTCCTCTTTCCTCAATAAGAGGAATAAGGGATATCATGAACAGGGCAAATCTGTCGCCCAGGACGGAGAAAAATGAGAACAGTTTCTGTATCATTGCATATTACCTCTCTGTAAACAGTTTAAAGTCAGGATTGTCATTGTCTCTGACTGTTATCTTCTTATGAGTAAACGGATGAACAAACTCCAGCTGATAAGCCCAAAGTCCCATGTTACGGATCTTATTGGATGGGATACCGTACAGGGCATCGTTGAGGATCGGGAAGCCATGGTATGACAGATGTACTCTGATCTGATGAGTTCTGCCGGTCAGTAAACGGCATTTCATCAGAAGCAGACCGTCCTTTGATTCCAGGATCTCTGCCTTGGTAACGGCCTGTTTTCCGGTTTTGGAAACACGGTAGAGATTGTTACTGTGGCGGTCAGCGCCGATGTTTTCATTGAAAGTAAATTTCTGATGGACTTTACCATTTCCACTGGCTATGGCCAGATAGGTCCTGGTGATCTTTCTTTCTTCCAGCTGTTTGTCAAAATAAGCCTGGAACAGCGGAATCTTGCAGAACATGATCAGACCGGAAGTTTCCCTGTCAAGGCGGTGAATGTATCTGACAGGTGCCTTAATATCATGACTGATCAGATAACGGGCAGCCTGATTGGCCAGGGAACCGTGTTCATCGTGAACGATGATGCCGGCTGGCTTGGAAACAATGTAAAGCAGTTCATCTTCCCAGACAACCGTGCACTCCTTATCATCCGGCTGGTAATCAGGATCGTATTGATCAAGGATGAATGACAGTCTGTCATTTCTGACCATGGTGACATCGGTATTCTTCACTGCTTCTCCATTGAGCAGCAGTTTGTGTTCACTGGTCAGCAGATATCGGTTTTTGCGGGAGATGCATAAGTACTCCAGCAGTTCTGCCAGATTGGTTTCCTTATCGATCATCAGATGAAGCATCCCGTCTTTAATGTTGTAATTCATAACTAGATTATATTTTCAGATCGAAAATCAGACAAGATGAAAAAAGAGAAATGGTCCCTTTATGCTTGTGATAGTCTGTCATCTGATAATTGAGTATAATTTAAGCAGAAGACTGTAATGAAAGAAGGTTCTGGACATATGAAGAGAATAACAGGGGCACAATATAATACTGAAGAAACCTTGAGAGAGAAAAACAACCGCAGGCTGGCTTACAGGGCTGCGGTTGAAGGTATCGTTCTGCTGGAAAACAATGGGGTTCTGCCTTTGAAAAAGGGAGATATCGCCTTATATGGGGCCGGGGCCAGACATACCGTCAAGGGAGGTACCGGTTCAGGAGAAGTCAACGAAAGATATTCAGCGACAATATATGACGGACTTAAGGAAAAAGGCTTCAGCATTCTTACTGATAACTGTCTGCGCAGATATGACATGAAACTGGAAGAAGCCAGAAAGGCTTATGAAAAAGATGTCAGGGAAAACCATACGATCATCGATGTCTGGGGACTGGTATTCACCATGCCGGTGGCTGATGAAGTACAGGAAGAGGACCTGGCAGACTGTGATACGGCCATCTATGTTGTAGCCAGACAGGCCGGGGAAGGCAGAGACCGCAGGCTTGAAGCAGGTTTTAACTTAGCCAAAGAGGAAACAGAGTCCATAAAGCTGTTGAGGAAGCATTACAGGAAAGTCATACTGGTCATCAATTCAGGTTCATCTGTGAACATTTCTGATGTTGATGATTACAGACCTGATGCCGTGATCTTCTTCTGTCAGGAAGGACTGGAAGGGGGCAGAGCACTGGCTGCACTGTTAACCGGTGAGGAAAACTTCTCCGGTAAGCTGTCAGATACCTGGGTGTACAGATATGAAGACATTCCATTCGGCAATGAGTTCTCATACATGAACGGGAACCTTGCCAGAGAATACTATAAGGAAGGGATTTATGTGGGGTACCGTTATTATGATTCCTTCAATGTACCGGTGAGATATCATTTCGGATATGGTCTGTCATACACTGACTTTGAAATATCAGCCGAAGCTGTCACACTGCAGGGAAAGAATGTTCTGGTTGATGTTAGAGTCAGAAATACCGGTAAGGTTACAGGTAAGGAAGTTGTACAGGTCTATGTCAGTGCGCCGGCCGGCAAACTGGATAAGGAATACCAGAGGCTGGTGGCATTTGGAAAAACCGGGAATCTGAAACCTGGTGAAACAGAGACATTAAGACTCTGCTTTGACATGGAATACTGTGCCAGCTATGACCGGCAGGAAAACTGCTTCATACTGGAAAAGGGCAATTACATCGTCAGAACTGGCAGCTCATCTGCCGGTACCGCTGTTGCGGCAGTAATCCGGAATGAGGAAACGATCGTTGTTTCCAGACATGGAGATCTGCTGAAATGTGAAGAGACATTTGAGGAACTTCATTCCCCGCAGAGAAAGCAGGAGATTCCTGAAGGAGTTAAAATTCTGAAGCTTGATGGATCCTGTTTTGAAACAAAGGTATATGAATATCCGGGAATGAAGGCTGCTGACGATGACAGGGTAAAGGAGATCATAGGAAAACTTACAACAGAGGAAAAGATAAAACTGGTCATGGGGGAAAGCAGGGATGACCGTGGCCTTTCAACCAGATACATCTATACTCCGGGAACAGTAGCCAGAACAACGGAAGATCTGCTGGATAAGGGTGTTATCAATACCAATCTGGCCGACGGTCCGGCCGGCTTACGACTGTTGAAGGAATCTGCCCTTGATAAAAACGGGGAAGTAAAATACCTGAAAGGCAATTTCCCGGTGGCGGCAATGGAACTGTTTCTGGAAGCCAGCCCACTGGAAGAAACAGATACGGTATATTATCAGTATCCTACTGCCTGGCCGGCAGCGACAGCCCTGGCGCAGAGCTTTAACACTGATCTGATTGAAGAAATCGGCAGAATAACCAGCCGGGAAATGGTGGAGTTCAACGTTACTTTCTGGCTGGCTCCGGGCATGAACATCCATAAGAACCCGTTATGCGGCCGTAACTTTGAGTATTATTCAGAAGATCCGGTATTGTCCGGCAAGATCGCCTCAGCCCTGTTAAAAGGTGTGCGGTCTGTTGAGGGAAACTACATAACGATCAAGCACTTCGCATGCAATAATGCGGAAGACAACCGTTCATTTACTGACAGTGCAGTAAAACAGAGAGCCTTAAGAGAGATCTACCTGCGCGGTTTTGAGATTGCCGTAAAGGAAGGAAAGGCAACGGGACTGATGACATCCTATAATAAGATCAACGGTATATATGCCCCGGACAACTATGATCTGGCAGTCAGGATCCTGAGAAATGAATGGGGCTTTGACGGAGTAGTAATGACAGACTGGACATCAACCCTGGAAGGTCAGGGCAGCAATGTCAAAGCTGTTAAGGCCGGTCACATCATCATGCCGGGAGGAAGCTATTACCGGGATGAAATAAGAAAGGGACTGAAAGAGGGTTCGTTAAGTGAGGAAGAACTGGATATGACCATTTCATATCTTCTTAAGGCGATCCTTCACAGTAATGTCGCTTCCCGATATAAAGCTGAAGATCTGATATAGGCCACCATACAGATCCAATTGACAAAAGACCTCAGGGTCTTTTTGTTATATAATGGGGATATGAACCGTGTTAAGTACATTGTGTTTGACCTGGATAATACCCTGATGGACAGTATGAAGACGATTTCTTCAGATACTTTAAGGTACCTTAATGAGATAAAAGACAATACAGGTATCAGGCTTGGCATTGCCAGCGGCAGGACCTTACGCTCCTATGGGGCTAAGGAAAGGAAGTATCACCTGAATGAAATAATGAGCTTTCTGATCCTGAATGATGGCTGTGACATCTACGATAATGACAGGAGCAGTCATTATGAATATGAGTTTCTTGACTACAGGCAGGCGGAAGAGATCTGCCGGGTATTCAATAAATGGGAGTTCGCCAACGTGATATTCATCGGTGATAATGAAATGTACGCGGAAAAGTATACTGAAGAACTTAAGGATACCATGGAGCGACAGGGAATAGATCATTTCCTTAATGTAAGTGAAAAGATGACCGGCAGGATAAAGCGCTGTGTCGTGGTGTTTGACCGTAACAGACAGGAAGAAATAAGAAAGATCCGGATGGACAGCCCGGTAAGAGGTGTGAGATATCTGTTTTCCGAAGGTCATCTGCTGGATGTACTGCCCCAGGGAGTTTCCAAGCGGACTGCACTGGAAAAGTATCTTCGTGACAACGGTGATGACTGGAACAGCGTGATGTTTTTCGGGGACGGGGAAAACGACATGGAACTGATTGAAAAGTCTGAAATCGGAGTAGCGATGAAGAATGCTCCTGAAGCAGTCAGAAACATCCGGGACTACGTTACTCATGATGACTGTGATAATGAAGGATGCATCAGGTTCCTGAAGGAAATGGAGGATTTATGGAAGTAATTGAGATAGGCAGACTGGCTGATGACCAGTATGAATTCGAAGGATATGAAAATATCCGCTATACAGCCAGAGCCCTGGCAGAAAATCAGGAAGGGCGATTCGGTTTCCTGCATATTGTCGGGGAAGACTATTTCGGAGAAAGAGACCATCTGGAAACCTGCGGTGGAGGACTGGAAGAAGGAGAAAACCTTTTTGATACTATCAGAAGAGAGGTAATGGAAGAGCTTGGTCTGGAAATACAGTCATGCGAATATGTCGGAACCATCATGGATTCCTATAATCTGATCAGAAGGATCACTGTTTCCTCGTTCTTTCACTGCCTGGTTGATTCATCGGCTCAGAAACAGACGCACCGTACCGAAGAGGAACAGATACTGATCAGTGAAATAGTATGGCTGACAGCTGAAGAAGCGCTGGACTGGCTGGAAAACAGAGCTGAACACAAGGTAGATAAGCTGGTGCAACGCCGTGATGCCATGGCTTTAAGATACTATCTGGAGCAGACAGGACGTATTGAAAAATAATGTGTTACCATTGCAGGCAGTAATCTGTCTGTTAGGGTGTGGAGGTATAAGGATATGAAGAAAATCATTATGTTTACACTTGGAATATTAACAATTCTGGCTTTGGCCGGATGCAATAAAAAAATACAGGAGGAGGAACCGATGATGCAGATACCAAATCCATTCATGGAATATGGAAGTTTGGGCGATGCTGAAAAAGCCGTTGGTTTTGATTTCACGGTACCGGAAGGAATTAACGGCACAGCTGAATATGTTTACAGGGTCATGAATGGCGAAATGATGGAGATCATCTGCAGAAACGCTGCCGGTGAGGAAGTTGCCAGATTCCGCAAGGCCAAAGGCTCTGATGACATCAGCGGTGACTACAATGAGTACAGCGATGTCAGAACGGATAACAGTCTGAAGAACATAACCTACAGAGGCGAAAACGGCATGTTTACCGGTGCCATCTGGGTAGAAGGTGAATATACCTTTGCTTTGTCACTTGCTGAAGCAATGACACTTGAACAGGTAGGAGTCATAATTTCACAGACACACTAGACAATGGAAGATTTCGAGATCGTAGAACTTTACTGGAACAGGAACGAAGATGCCATCATCCAGAGTGAACGCAAGTATGGAAGATATTGTAAGAAGATCGCCAACAATATCCTCTTTAGTAATGAGGACAGCGAGGAATGCGTCAACGATACCTGGATCAGAGCCTGGAGTTCGATCCCGCCAAACCGCCCGGATAATCTGGGGGCTTACCTGGGGAAGATCACAAGAAATCTGGCCCTGAATATGTATGAGAAGATGAATGCACGGAAAAGAGGAAAAAACCAGACGCGGCTGGCTCTGGATGAACTAAGTGAGGTGCTGGGACACGAATCAGATGTTCAGCAGCACCTTGACCTTACAGCTCTGACTGAATCAATTAACCGTTTTCTGCGAACAATTGACAGTGAAAACAGAAAGATCTTTGTCAGAAGATACTGGTACATGGCTTCCGTAAATGAAATTGCCTGGGATTACCGCATAACTGTTGGCAAGGTCAAGATGTCACTGATGCGTACCAGAAACAGTTTGAGAGAGTTTCTGAAGAAGGAGGGATTTGAAGTATGAAAAATACCGATCTGTTAAAAGCCATGACCGATATTGACGATGAATTCATAGAAGAAGCAGCCAGAAAAAGAACTTCACTGATTCCTTCCGGCTTCTCTTTAAGAACAGCAACATCACTGGCCATGGCGGCTATCGCTATTGTTGCGGTCATTGTTGTACGGCCTCAGCTGGGAATGGGAAGAAAGGGTGATCGGTCTGATGACAAGTATGTTTATGAATACCATACCGAGGGCGAGGAAAAAGAATACCTTGTACCGTCATCTGTTTCAAATAAAGCCAATGATTCTCTGACAGCATTTGAGGAAAGAGAGGGAGAAGACGGGAAACAGTATTTCGCCCGGGACGGTACGGAATTATATACCGTAATAAAAACCAGGGAAGTGCAGGACTGGAATCTTCCGGTGTTTGTGAATCAGGGTGTTTATGATTACCGGGATTACAGCGTCCATGTTTTCGGCAATGAAGCTGATAAGGCAGAATTTGCCCAATGGGAAAGAAACGGGTATTATTACAGCATTACCTTTGCCGAGCCATTCGCTGTTGAAGAAGCCCTGAAAATAATAGCGGAAATTGAATAGACATTCATAAGGTACATTAACAACAAAAAAGCAGACTGATGTCTGCTTTTATGTGCCTAGAATGTGGTCTTTAACAGATCAAAGTAGGTCTTATTGTACTTATCTGACTTGATCGGTACCAGTGAAGAGAATGTCCTGTAAAGCTCATGTTCAGCGAAACAGTGACGCATATTGGTCAGATCGTGAACCATCTGCTGATAGAATACCAGAGCATACAGAGGGATCAGTGAATCTGATACTTTGATCGGCAGATGGAAGACAGTTTCTTCATTTACCGAAGTATCAGGGGTCAGCAGGAAGGCAAATGGAGTAATGACCTTGCTGGCATGATAGATCTGCATTGTTCTGGCACGGGTCTTTTCGCTGGTGTCCAGGAAGAAGACGACCTGCCCCGGCTGCAGTTTGATGGATGGACCGTGAATGAATTCTTCCAGTTCGTGGGCATCGGTACTGATCTTGAGAAGTTCGCCGAATTTAAGCTTGGCTTCCAGTGACAGAGCATAGCCGGCACCGCTGCCGACAAAGTATACTGACTGCATGCCGATAAGCGGAATGCGGTGCTTCTGAACGAAGGCAGATGTGCGGTTTAAGACATCGTCATGAGCTTCCATGCACCTGATCATTTCCTGACGGTAACCGTCATATTCTTCCTTAGTTACTGTTCTGCGCTGCAATCCGGCTTCCAGGGCAAATAACATGAAGTAAAGGGCCAGCAATGTAACGCCCTTGGTCTCATAAGGCTCTTCTTCGCCGTTGAGTCCGTATTCGATGGTTACATCGGCGATGTATTTGAAATCACTTTCCGGATAACCGGTAATGCCGATGGCCTGTCTGCCAGAGTTCTTGATCTTCTGCAGGGCAGAAATGGAATTGGTGCTGGCTCCTGAAAAGGATACGACACAGACCAGTTCATCATCTTCAATCAGGTTGTCGTAGAATTCAAAGCTTTCCGGTGAAAGCACACGGACCTTGCGCTTAAGTATCTTCTCCATGAAGGTACGTCCGCAATTGGCACCGTTGTAGCTGGATCCGCAGGCTACGATCGTAATGTCCTGGTAATTGTTGTTCAGATAGATGTCTGTTAGTGTTTTTGTGAGCTTTTCAGCCTGTGCTATGTTCTTTTTTCCCTGTTCGCTTACTTCGCGAATCATTCTGGCGATCAGAAGTTCTCTTTCCATAATTGTCTCCTTAACGTGTTCTCTGTTAATATTATTATAAATTAAAAACAGTTAAATGCTTCAGCATGATATGAAAGAACGGGGGAGTTTTATGAGTAAAAAGATAAAAGCTGTGTTATTTGATCTGGATGGTGTTCTGTTTGATACCGAATACATTTCGGCCGTAAATGTTATCCGCAAGGCCGAAACACTTGGTCTCCATCTTGACTTCAACGCAGTTGTCAATACCGCCGGAATGGCTCATGATCAGGCAAGGCTGATTTTTGATGATCTGCTGAAAGAGGCTGGCGGGCTTGAAGAATTTGAAAGAAAAACTGCTCACCTGCCTGAAGAGGAAATGCCATTCAGGGATATCAAGATCCCTTATGTTGATGAACTGCTTTCCTACCTGAAAAACAGGGGATACAAGATGGCAGTCTGCTCTTCTTCAACGATGAACTATATCAGAAGAGCATTGCAGGAAGGAAAAATTGAACAATACTTTGATTATGTGATCACCGGTTATGATCTGGCGGTAGGCAAACCAGATCCGGCTATCTATCTGAAGGCGATGAAGGAACTTGATGTCACACCGGATGAAGCGGTGATCATTGAGGATGCCTATTACGGTATTGAATCAGGTAAAAGAGCCGGCTGCTTTGTCATAGCCCGTCACGATCCGAAATACAGTTATGATCAGAGCAGAGCTGACATGCTGGTGGAAGACTACCGCGACCTGATTGACGGAGACATACTGTAATATGAGAAAATGCCTTAAATATATATGCTTATGGCGGCAGTTTTCCTGAGCAAGAGACGCTATTTGTGGTATATTTAAAGTATGAGGTTCATAAGTAATAAGGATACAATATTATTAAATTATAACCGTCTTATTGCGGACTGCGGACAGGAGCTGTTTCTGCATCCTTTAAGAGAGATCAGAAGGATCCTGATAATGACTACAGCCCAGAGAGTATTTAATCAGACGGTTTTTCTTGTCTTTGAAACCCGGCAGGAATTCTATGTAATGGGGATCCTGCATCCCGACTTCCAGTACATTCTGCAGATGACGGAGAGAGTCTTTGACATTGACGAAAATGCCGTGATCGCAGCCATGCAGAATGTGGGCCAGAAAGATTTTGTATTATACCAGAAGGGGTAAATAATTATGTATGATGTAACGATTATCGGTGCTGGAATCGTCGGGTGTGCTACGGCCTATTATCTGAGCCAGTACGACCTGAAGGTTGCAGTCCTGGAGGCATGCAACGATGTTTCCATGGGAACGACCAAGGCCAATTCGGCAATCATTCATGCCGGATACGATCCTGAACCGGGGACACTGATGGCCAGACATAATGTCAGAGGAGCCGCAATGATCAGAAAACTGTGCCGGCAGCTGGATGTTCCATACAGCCAGTGCGGAGCCATGGTCATCGGCTTTGATGACAAAGACATGGAAACAATCAGAACTCTTTATGACAGAGGTATCGCTAACGGTGTTGAACATCTGGAAATACTGGACCGTGAGGAAACACATTTACTGGAACCGCAGCTTTCTGCTGATGTACAGGGATGTCTGCTGGTACCGGACAGTGCCATTGTCTCACCGTGGGAACTGGCTCTGGCTTTAATGGAAACCGCCGTAAAAAACGGTGTTGAACTGAAACTTAACAACAGAGTGGAAGCCATTTCCAGAGATGATGAGAGCTTCACCATTAAGACTACTGAAGGTGAATACCGCAGCAGATACATAATCAATGCGGCTGGAATTAACAGCGATAAGGTGCATGAACTCATCGGTGAAAAGGAATTCACCATTACCAAGACCAAGGGAGAATATTTCCTGCTTGATAAAAGCGAATTCACCAGAGCTTCACGTACGATCTTCCAGTGTCCAAGTGAAGTCGGCAAGGGTGTTCTGGTATCACCGACCGTGCACGGTAACCTGATCGTCGGACCTAATGCCGAAGACAGCGATAATACTGATACAACCTATGAAGGACTGCAGTTTGTCAGAAAGACAGCAGTCAGAAGCATTCCGTTTATTTCCTTCGGTGACAATATCCGTAATTTTGCGGGTATCAGAGCCAAAAACGACCGTAAGGACTTCATCGTTGAGGAAAGCCACAGCGTGCCGGGGTTCTACAATATTGCCGGCATCATGTCACCGGGTTTATCCAGTGCCCCGTCACTGGCTCTGGAAGCCATTGACTGGCTCGGCAGCAAGATGGAGATCCATAAGAAGGCAGAATACTGCGAAAGCAGGAAGAAGATCAGAGTCAGAGAGCTTAATGCTGAGGAAAGAAACGAACTGATAAAGAAAGACCCTCGTTACGGCAGAGTCATCTGCCGCTGTGAGACAGTCACGGAAGGAGAGATCGTCAATGCGATCCATGGTGTCATTCCGGCTGTTTCGATAGATGGAGTCAAGAGAAGATGCAATGCCGGAATGGGCAGATGCCAGGGCGGCTTCTGCGGCGGCAAGGTTGCGGAAATACTGGTCAG
>CAMOMM010000003.1 GCA_946619805.1 uncultured Bacillota bacterium
ATGCTATTATTCACGTCACACGCCGGCATGTTTGCCTCTATAGAATTCAGTCTCCTTTTTCCTTTGTCAATATCAATTAAAATTTCAAGGTATGTCAACTCAAAGCCGCTTTTTGCTAACTGCTTAAGATAGTTTTCATCTATGTCTATGTAGATGGTATTATATTCACTCATTGATACCAGTCCTGTTTTGGACCCCGGTATCTTTTTTATATGCTTGATCAGAGTGTAGTTGACCGGTATGGAACTTGATTCCCTGGCACGTGAATAGTAGGCAGCCAGCTGGGCGCACAGTCGTATCTCTTCTTCAGTTGGATGGGAAGTGGTTATTACCACATGGGCGCCGTGAAGATCCTTGACATGGAACCAGGTATCCACACGTCCGGCTTTCTTAAAGGTGATATAGTCATTCTGAATGTTGTTCTTGCCGACGTAGATGAATTTCTCATTGAAAGGAATCTTAAGGAACTTCGGCTCTTCCTGTTTCTTCTTTGGAGCTCTGGTTTTCTTCCGTTTCAGATAGCCGTTTCTTTCCAGCTCCTGACGGATCTCCCGGGCTGTCAGGAAGTCAGCCTGCTGCAGCTGCTGATCAAGCAGATTGAAATAGCTGAGGTTTTCTTCAGCCTGCAGGAGCTGTTCTTCAATGTACTTCTGTCCGGTTGATCCCTTGCGGTATTTCTGGAAGCACTTGCGGGCATTGCCCTTGACGTCAAGACGCGGATCCAGAGGAATGGTAAGCTCTTCACCGTCATAACCGGTCAGTGTTACTTTGGCCATTCCCTTGGTTACCTTATCCATGTTGCCATACAGTGCTTCACCATATCTTCTCCAGATGTCACAGTTAAGGGCATCTTCCAGGGAGGCATTAAGCCTCTGGATCTTGGTTTCGCATTTTTTTATTTCACGGCGGGTGAACTTGAAGAGGTCACCGGTCTGCTGACGGATCCTTTCACGTTCCTCACGGACGAAATAGATCTCATCGAGACCCTGACAGATCGGATAGCTGACATACGGGAGACCAAGATGAGTCAGAGGTATGCAATGGAACATGTCGTTGGCACTGACGTAGACTTTGTCTGATTCATCGATCTGTTTCAGTATTTCACTGTAACTGTGACCGTGATTGAGACGGTAGCGGACTTCATCGGAAAGCAGAGGGGAGAAACCTATCAGCTTTTCAAAGAGGTTGTCGCTGTCGGATACATGATCAATGCTGAAAGGATCGATCTTGTCCGGCTGACTTTCGGTAACCTTGAACCGGGCACCGGGATGAATAGTCCTCTTGGTGTTTTCAAACGGCGGTATGCGCTTGAGGGCATCGATGATTCGTCCTTCTGAAACCAGGATCAGGTTGGCATACTTGCCCATTAATTCAACATAAACGTCAATTATGATGCGGTCCCCGATCTCATTGCGGTTGGCAACGGATATGACCAGATAGCGGTCCAGACCGGCCTGTTCAATGGAGGTTATGGTGCCGCCTTCCAGATACTTGCGCATCAGCATGATGAAGTTGGAAGGATTGTTTCTGGTCGGGTATTCTCTTTCCGTCAGGTGAATGCGGTTATAGCTGGAATGGCAGGAAACCATCAGCTGGAACTTTTTCTGCTGATACAGAATAAAGAGGATCTCCGTGTCGGAAATCTGGTAGATCTTGTTGATGTGTGAGCCGTTTACGCTCTGCAGCTGCTTTACGATCTGCCTCAGAAAAATGCCGTCAAATGCCATAATTACCTCGCAATTATTTTACCATATAATATCATTGACCTCTATTTAAAACTGGTGTTAAATTATAGGCAAGAGGTAGTGATGATGAGTAAAAGAGGCTTATTGATCGTAATATCAGGACCTTCCGGTGTCGGTAAGGGAACAGTAAGAGCCGAATTCATGAAGAATGAGGATCTTAACATCGCATATTCCATTTCCATGACCTCACGTCAGAAAAGACCGGGTGAACAGGAAGGCGTCGACTATTTCTATGTAACCAGAGAAGAGTTTGAGAAAGCCATTGAAGAGGGCAAGCTGCTGGAATGGACCGAATTTGTCGGCAACTACTATGGAACACCTCTGGAATATGTGAATAAACTCAGAGATGAAGGTAAAAATGTGGTTCTGGAAATTGAAGTTGAAGGAGCCATGAACGTCAAGAACAAGTGTCCTGATGCCATCATGATCTTCATCACTCCGCCTAGCATGGAAGAACTGGAAAGAAGGATCAGAGGCCGCCGTACGGAAGCTGAGGAGATCGTTCAGCAGAGACTGGCCAAGGCTGAAAGGGAAATGACATATGTCGGACAGTACAAGTATGTCATCTGCAATGAGGATGTTTCCCTGGCTGCGGAACTGATAACTGTAATAATAAGAAGAAACATGGAGAAATAAGCGCTGCGGCGCTTTTTTATTGACAGTGTTTGTTATAAATAATAAAATGGAAACGGTTTTCAAATTATGAACAGTAAAACGGAATACAGAACATTACAGAAGGACAAGATCCTGGAAACATTAAAACAGCAGGAAGGACAGCATCTTACTGCCATGGATATCTATCAGGTACTGAAAAGCCGGAACGTAAAAGTCGGTCTGACGACTGTCTACCGTCATCTGGAAAGACTTGTGGCTGATGGTCAGGTAGTAAAGACCATTGTGGATGAGAATACTCCTGCCTGTTTTGAGTACTGCGATGACCGGGAACACCATCATCACCATGAAAGCTGTTATCACTGCAAGTGTATAAGATGCGGCAGACTGGTGCACATTCACTGTGATGATGTCAGTAAGCTGGAACAGCATATCAGGGAAGAACACGGTTTCTATGTTGACCCTCACCGCACGGTTTTCTTTGGCTTATGTGAAGACTGCAGGAGGGAAACGGCATGAAGCGTTTACTGATTATTATAATGGCGGTAATGCTGATGTTAACGGGATGCAGCCGCCAAGCGGAAGATGATGGAAAGATAAGTATCGTTACGACCATATTTCCGCTGTATGACTGGGTCAGGGAACTGACGGAGGGCATTGAGGGAATAGAGATCACGCTGCTGCAGCAAAGCGGAACGGATCTGCACAATTATCAGCCGAGTGTAGCTGATATGGTCAAGGTGTCACAGTGTGATGTTTTCATTTATGTGGGCGGTGAATCTGACCACTGGGTGGAGGATGCCCTGAAAAATGCGGTTAATTCCGACATGAAGACAGTAAACCTGATGGATGTCCTGGCTGACAGGCTCTTTGTGGAAGAAGAGAAGGAGGGCATGGAAAAGGAAGACGATCAGGAAGAAGCAGAATATGACGAACATATCTGGCTGTCTTTGAGAACTGCCCGGGAATGTGTCCGTGAGATCGGAAGAGTCATCAGTGAACAGACCGGTGACAGCGGCGATATATACAAAAAGACAACGGGTTACATCAGTAAGCTGAACAGACTTGACAGGCAGTATCAGAATCTTGTTGATTCATCAAAGGTGAAAACAGTGCTGTTTGCGGACCGCTTCCCGTTTATCTATCTGTTCAGGGACTATGGAATTGATTATTATGCAGCCTTCAGGGGCTGTTCAGCGGAAAGTGAAGCCAGTTTTGAAACCGTAAGTTTCCTGGCTGACAAGGTCAGTGAGCTGGGACTGGATCACATCATGATCCTGGAAAACGGCAACAGAAAACTGGCCGAAACGATCATAAAGAATTCTTCTGCCGTGGACTGCAGTATTGATGAACTGAACTCAATGCAGTCAGCGACATTACGGGATAACGTGAGCTATCTGGAAATAATGGAAAACAATCTGAAAGTATTGGAAAGGGTGCTTAACTGATGCGGTTGATAACATGCAGAAACATTTCAGCGGGATATGAAGACGGAGACGTTATCAAAGGTCTCAGTTTTGAAGTGCAGCCGGGTGACTATCTGTGTGTTGTCGGGGAAAACGGTTCCGGCAAGACAACTCTGATGAAGGCCTTACTGGGACTGATCAGAGTATCAAAAGGGGAAATCGTGTACGGTGACGGCCTTAACCGTCGGGAAATAGGCTATCTGCCGCAGCAGTCCAATATTCAGAAGGACTTTCCGGCAACAGTCAGGGAAGTAGTGCTTTCCGGCTGTCTGAATAAACTGGGAAGAAGGTTTTTCTATGGGCCGAAGGAAAAAGCTATTGCCGAAGAAAACATGAAGAGAATGAATATCTTCCATCTGGCTGATCACAGCTACCGTGAACTCTCAGGCGGTCAGCAGCAGAGAGTACTGCTGGCGCGTGCCCTGTGTGCCACCAGCAAGCTGCTGGTTCTTGATGAACCGGTTACCGGACTGGACTCGGCAACAGCTGAGGAGATGTATCAGCTTATTGACAGACTCAATAAAGAGGGGATAACGATCATAATGATCTCCCATGATCTGACAGAAGTATATCATCATGCCGGTAAGATCCTGGCATTTGACAGAAACGTATTCTTTGGAACTGTTGAAGACTATGTTCAGGGAAAGCGGGTGATGTCGCATGATTAACATGCTTATCACCTATCTGCAGTTCCCGTTTGTCCGCTATGCCCTGATTGCCGGAGTATTGATCGCCCTGTGTTCATCACTGTTAGGTGTAACACTGGTATTGAAAAGATATTCCTATATCGGTGACGGGCTTTCCCATGTGGCTTTTGGTGCCATGGCGATAGCTTCTGTTCTGAAAATGACTGACAACAGGATGATCATCGTATTGCCGGTAACCGTATTAACGGCTATCTGGCTGCTGAAGCAGGGCAATAATGTCCGCATCAACGGCGATGCCCGTATAGCGATGATATCAGTGGGAGCCCTGGCTTTCGGATATCTGTTAATGAACCTGTTCAGTACCTCTGCCAATGTATCATCCGATGTATGTACAACATTGTTTGGAGCAACCAGCATTCTGACTCTGACTAAGGGTGAAGTGTGGCTGTGCGTGATACTTTCCATCATTGTAGTGGCGATGTTTATACTGTTGTACAACAGGCTGTTTGCCATGACCTTTGATGAGAACTTTGCCAGGGCTACCGGTGTGGCAGCTGACAGATACAGCCTGCTGATCGCCGTCATTACGGCGGTGATAATTGTTCTGGGCATGAATCTGGTAGGATCATTACTGGTCAGTGCCCTGGTCATCTTCCCGGCGATTTCCGCCATGCAGGTATATAAGAGCTTCAGGGAAGTGACCATAGCCAGTGCGGTAATTGCAGTCTTAAGTGCCATTATCGGCATGATCGTGGCTATTTTAAAGGGAACACCGGTAGGCTCTACGATCGTAGTGGCAGATGTTGCGGTATTTGTTATAATGAGTATTATCCAGAGATCAAAGAGGAAATAGAATGAAAAAATTTTGGCTGGTCATCATGGCAGTCTGCATTTCGCTGATATGTATCGGATGCAGTAAGGAAGTTCAGAGTGAGCCGGAGAAAAATGATAATCCGCTGGTGATTGTTTCTGACGGGAAAAAGAAGAATGAACCGGAAAAGAAAGATGATCCTTTCGCTGCAGAGGCAGACATTGATATCAGCACTGCCAGCGGTACGATTGTCTACAGTACCGTCTATGACATGATGTGGAATCCGGAAAACTATGTTGGCAAGATCGTCCGCATTACCGGTTATTTTGCTCTGGGTGAGGATCAGAACGGGCGTCAGCTTTTCGGCTGCATCGTTCCTGATGCCACGGCGTGCTGTTCACAGGGCATCGAATTTGTCCTGAAGAATGACCGGAAATATCCTGATGATTATCCCAAGCTTGGTCAGTGGATGATCCTGCAGGGAGAATTCACCTATTATGATCAGGATAACATCATCAGAAATCTCGCTCTGATCAACGCTGACATGAAACCAGCTGATAAGCAGGGCTATGTTAATTAGATTCAGAACACCTGGCAGTTTTTTCCGGGTGTTCTTTTATGTTAGAATATAATATATGCGTATTGTGAATGTATGGATCGAGCATCCGGTCATGGATCTTAATAAAACCTTTACCTATGCTCTGAAGCAGGGTGATAATGCCTGCCGCGGGGTCAGGGTCGAGGTGCCCCTTGGAAGCCAGAGTGTTACTGGCTTTGTTGACAGTGTGGAGGAGAGTGATCTTTCCCTGGAGCAATACAGCCGGCAGGCCGGCTACCGGATCAGGGAAGTCATCCGAGTCATCGATGATGAGCCGATCCTGAATGAGGAACTGTACCAGCTGGGTTTATGGATGGGACATCAGACCGTCTCTCCGAATATAGCGTGTTTTCAGAGCATGCTGCCAAGCAAGATGAAGCCGCGCAGCAACCGCAAACGGTCAGTTGTTGAGTATTATGTCCATCTTGTCGATGAAAGCAAGGCTACCAGCGAAAAGCAGAAGCAGGCTGCTGAACTGTTAAGACAGGGCGATATGCTGCGCAGTGATTTAAACAGGGCCTTTCCTGGCATCAGTGCCGTTCTGGAGAAAAAGGGTGCCATAGAGATCATCAGCAGGGAGAAAACCGCAGAGGTCAGTGAACTTGATATCAGGGAAGCTGACTATGAGCTTACCCGGCAGCAGAAACAAGCCATTGAGAAGATCAATAACAGTGAAAAGGATGTCATTCTGCTTCATGGGCTGACCGGCTCAGGCAAGACGGAAGTATACATGCAGCTGGCTGCCCGGAAATGCCGCCAGGGCCGTCAGGTTCTGATCCTGGTACCGGAAATATCATTAACACCGCAGATGGTGACCAGAATGGTGTCCCGTTTCGGTCACAGCATTGCCATCTACCATTCCAAGCTCAATGACCAGCAGCGCTATGAGCAGTATCAGCTGGTCAGAAACCATCAGGTAAGTATTGTGGTAGGCACCAGAAGTGCCATCTTCATGCCGTTTGACAATCTCGGTCTGATCGTCCTTGACGAGGAACATGACCATTCATATAAGCAGGACAGTACCCCGCGCTACCATTGCCGCGATGTGGCGATCCACAGGGCGCAATACCATCACTGCAAGGTCGTACTTGGTTCGGCCACTCCTACTCTGGAGAGCTATGCCAGGGCGATCAGAAATGTCTATGAACTGGTGGAACTGAAAAACAGGATCCATCAGAATCTGCCTTCTTCGCATCTTGTTGACATGCAGAGTGAGATCAGAAGGGGAAATTACATCATTTCCGCCCCATTGGAAAAGGCCATCCGCATACGCCTGGATAATCACCAGCAGGCCATCCTGCTGCTTAACCGCCGCGGCTATACGACCATCATGAAGTGCCGTAAATGCGGTAAGATAATCCAGTGTCCGCATTGCGATATTGCGATGAGCTATCACAAGGATGAAAACAAACTGATGTGTCATACCTGCGGTACGGAGATGAGTGCTGACATGGTGTGTCCGGATTGCGGGTCCAATAACTGGATCCATCAGGGGTTAGGCACCCAGAGGCTTTACGAAGCCATTCAGGAGAAATTCCCTGATGCCCGTATCTTAAGAATGGATGCGGACACCACCAGAAGGAAAAACGGCCATCAGGAGATCCTGGAAGCTTTTGAAAGAGGAGAAGCTGACATACTATTAGGCACCCAGATGATCGCCAAGGGTCTGGATTACCCCAATGTCACCCTGGTAGGCATATTCAATGCCGATGCCTTGCTGGGCAGAACTGATTACCGCAGTGTGGAAGTTACCTTTGATCTGATCGTACAGGCTTCGGGAAGAAGCGGCAGGGGACATAGTGCCGGGGAAGTTTATGTGCAGGCCTATGACTGCCATCACTATGGGATCCGTCTGGCGGTCAGACAGGATTACCTGGGATTCTTTAAAAACGAGATGGAGTACCGTCACATCGGCGATTATCCTCCATATAAATACATGATAGCCATCTGTTTTTCAGCCACTGATCAGCAGAAGGCTAAGGATCTGGCCTACAGTGCCAGCGAACAGTTCAGAGAAGATCAGACCATCAGGACTCTGGGGCCTTCCCAGCTGACCAGGATCGCTGATGAATACCGATACCGTGTAGTACTGAAAGGAGCGAACAGGGACCAGCTTATCGAAACCGTCTGGAAATGGCATGACAGCCTGCAGATAAACCGCGGGCAGATGAAGATCCGGATCGATGTTGACCCTTATGTGTTAGACTGATGAGCAATGTACGTGAAACAGCTTTTGAGATCCTCAAGAAAGTAATGCTGCATAGTGAGTATGCTTCTTTGAACATGCGCTATGGTGACTACGGTCTGAATGAAAAAGATCAGGCTCTTCTGACTCAGATCGTCTATGGAACCATCCGCAATTACCGTTACGCCCGCTATCAATGGGAACTCTATGTTGACCGTAAGGTCGATGACGAGGTAGCAGTTCTGCTGGATTGTGCCACCTATCAGCTGATATTGCTGGACAGATTGCCGGCATATGCCGTGGTCAATGAAACCGTGGCAATCGCCAAGAAGGAATTCCCGGGTTACGCCGGTCTGGTCAATGCGGTTTTGAGAAAGGTGGCCGACAAGGGCGCTACTGCAGTCAAGGCCGATGATGACTATGAGAAATTCGCCATTGAGACTTCACATCCGGGCTGGCTGGTAAAAATGTGGAATGCCCAGTATGGGGAGAAGTTCTGCGAAGATCTGTGCTGGGAAAACCTGAAGGACGGGCGTGTTGAATTAAGAGTGAATACGTTCAAGACAACCGTTGAAAAGCTGCTGGAAGATCCTAAGTTTTCCAGATGTGCCGACAGCGATGCCCTGGTTTACGATGGAAACATCTTTGCGACTGACTATTTCAAAAATGATCTGATCATCGTTCAGTCCTGCAGTTCGCAGATGGCTGTTGAGGCCCTTGATCCTCACCGTAAGGAAAGGATTCTGGACATGTGCCGGGCTCCGGGAACCAAGACGGTTCAGATCGCAATGATGGCGCAGAATGATGCGACGGTTTACAGTGTTGATGTTTATCCGCAGCGTGTGGAGCTGATTGAACAGGCCCTGAAGAAATACGGGATCACCTGTGTCAGGACAGTGTGTGAAGACAGCCGCACCCTGCATACCAAGATGCCTCTTTACTACTTTGACAAGGTACTGCTTGATGCACCGTGCAGTGGTCTGGGTACCTTGAAACACAAGCCGGAGATCAAGCTGAACATAAAGCCGGAAGACATTGACGAGCTGACCAGACTGCAGTCTCAGTTACTGGATTCTGCTGCACTGATGGTCAAGGAAAACGGCATACTGGTCTATTCAACCTGTACGCTTAATACCAAGGAGAATGACAGGCAGATCAGAATGTTCTTACGGCAGCACAGTGAATTTGAACTGGTGAGCGAAAAAACCGTCAGACCTGATTCACAACATTATGACGGGTTCTATATATCAAAGTTAAGGAAAAAGTGCTAGAATTAACAACGGGATGTCTATGAAGTCCATATATGATTTTGATCTGGCCGCAATGACCAAACTGATGGAAGACAATGGGTTCAAGAAGTTCAATGCAACCCAGGTTTTTCAGTGGCTTTACCGCCAGAAGGTAACATCCTTTGATGAGATGACCAATCTCTCTCTTAAACTGAGGGAATGGCTGAAGGAAAACTATTCAATTGAAAGACTGGAAGTCCTGCGCCTGCAGGTTTCCCGTGACGGAACCAGAAAGTATCTGTTCAGGCTTTCTGATGGCAGCAGCATTGAATCAGTGCTGATGCACTATGACTATGGCGACACCATCTGCGTTACTTCCCAGGTCGGATGCAACATGGGATGTACTTTCTGTGCTTCAGGTCTTCTGAAGAAGCAGAGAGATCTGACCAGCGGGGAAATGACTCTGCAGGTACTGGAGGTACAGAGAGATGTCGAAACCCTGGGAGTCAGGGTATCGCATATCGTGGTAATGGGTACCGGTGAGCCTTTTGACAATTATGACAATGTCCTGCAGTTCTGCCGTACGGTCAATCATGACCTCGGTTTGGGCATCGGAGCCAGACATATTACGATCTCTACCTGCGGACTGGTTCCGGGGATCATGAGATTTGCGGATGAACATGTCCAGTATAATCTGGCCATTTCACTGCATGCTCCAAATAATGAATTACGCAGCAGGATCATGCCGGTAAACAGGCGGTATCCACTGGAAAAGCTGATGGAAGCCTTAAGATATTACTGCTCAAAGAATAACAGAAGATTAAGCTATGAATACATTCTCCTTAAGGGTGTAAATGATACTGACGAGTGTGTCTCTCAGCTGATAGAACTGACCAGGGAGTTTGACGTCTATGTCAATCTGATTCCTTATAACACAGTTGACGAGCACGGTTATGTAAGCACTGACTATAAGACAGCAATGGAGCTGTATAACAGACTGATGAAGAATAATGTACGCTGTACCTTACGCCAGAAGCACGGTGATGACATCGATGCGGCGTGCGGGCAGTTGAGAAGCAAATATGAAAGGGGGAATGCCTGATGAGATACTACGGTATTACTGATAAGGGTATATCGAGAGCGCAGAATCAGGACTGTTTCCGCATTGTGCGGGAAGATGACAATGTCCTGGCAGTTGTCGCTGACGGTATCGGCGGGCATCAGGCCGGGGATGTAGCCAGCAGACTGGCCTGCGATACCCTGGTAAAGAGTTTCCGCAAGAACTATGACCATAATCCGGATTTCTGGTTCGCAACCTCTCTGGACAGGGTCAACAGAATAGTATATGAACTGGCCGGCAGGGAACCTAAGTACAGAGGCATGGGAACGACCATGGTTGCCGCCGTTATTGATAAGGATAATACCGTAAGTCTGCTTAATGTAGGTGATTCAAGAGCCTACATTCTTGATAATGAAGATCATCTGATCCAGCTGACAGAAGACCACTCTCTGATAAACGAACTGATCAAAAGAGACGGCATGACCATGGAAAAGGCCATGGAGATCGGGGCTCATGTAATAACCAGAGCCATCGGTATCTGGCCGGCCATTGAAGGTGACATTTACACTGTGGAAGAGGATTTCAAGTGTCTGATGCTGTGCAGCGACGGTCTGCATAATTACGTTGAACCGGAAAAGATCATTCAGATCCTTAATGATAATGATCTGACCGGACGCAGCAAGTGTGAAAAGCTGGTTGCCATGGCCAATGATGCCGGCGGTTATGACAACATAACTGTTGTCCTGATGGAGAAGTAAGCGTATGGAAAGCAGAATAGGTAACAGATACATAGTCCGCAAGTCCATAGGTGAAGGCGGCATGGCCGATGTCTATCTGGCATACGATGCCATTCTGAAAAGAGAAGTGGCGATCAAGGTCTTAAGAGGGGAGCTCAATGAGGACCCGATAAACCTGCAGCGTTTCCAACGTGAAGCCAGCGCCATAACCAATCTTTCCCATCCTAATATCGTGGAAGTCTATGACGTGGGTGAAAACAACAGAAAGAACTACATTGTCATGGAATATGTTCCGGGCAAGACTCTCAAGCAGCTGATCAAGCGGAGAGGGGCCATCAATACCACAGAAGCCATCAACATCATGAAACAGCTGGTTTCCGCTACCGCTCACGCTCATCACAATGACATCATTCACCGTGACATCAAGTCACAGAACGTACTGATAAAGGATGACGGGACAGTCAAGCTTTCCGACTTCGGCATAGCCTCAACCGGTGATTCCAATCAGCAGCTGACCCAGACTGATACGGTCATGGGTTCCGTACACTATCTGGCACCGGAGCTGGCCAGAGGAAAACCGGCCACGGTACAGAGCGATATCTATTCTCTGGGAATAGTCTTCTTTGAAATGCTGACAGGAGATGTTCCTTTCCATGCCGATACCGCTGTTCAGATCGCTTTAAAGCACATGCATGATGATATTCCATCCGTGCGTGCCTTTAATCCGAACATCCCGCAGTCAGTTGAAAACATCATTCTCAGAGCTACCGCCAAGGAACCTGAACAGAGATACAGTTCCGCTGATTCGATGTATGATGATCTGATCACCTGCCTGGATTTCTCCCGCAGCCATGAAGCCAAGGTCGTCATCAGTAATCCGCATAAGGAAGCAGAAAAGAACAACGAGATCAAACCGGTGGTTAGAAAAGTCAGAAAAGACAGATGGAAGGATACTTTCAAGATCGTCTTCGGAGTCATACGGAGTCTTACGGCAGTGGTGCTGTTACTGGTAATGTCAGGCAAGCTGGCTCCTAAAGGCAAAACCGTCATTGTGCCGGATGTCACCAATTATGAAAGTGAAGATGCCAGAAAAGTCATGGAAAGCTATAACCTGACTGTTGAAAGCATCGTTTATGAAGCAACCGAAAACATTGAAAAAGGCCGAGTGATCAGAATATCACCGAAGGAAGGTACGGAAGTGCTGGAAAAGGCAACGATAACACTGTACGTTTCCAGCGGCAAGTTCTATAACGTGGCTGATTATACCGGCAAGAGCATTGACGATGTCAAGCCTAAGCTGGAAGGAGACGGGTTTACCGTTACGGTCAACATCGTTGAGGACAGCACCCGCAAGCCAGGTGCCATCATCTCTCAGGATGTTGAACCGGGAACCGTTCTGGATCCGACTCAGAAGAGAAACATCACCTTTACGGTAGCCAGTGCGGTAACCATTCAGATACCGGAAAGCCTGATGGGAATGGCCGTATCCGATGCGGAGAAATACCTGAAGGACAAGGGCATTGCCGTCAAGCTGACGCAGCTGCCGATCGAGCAGAATCCTATTGATCCGGAAACGGAAACATATACATACAAGACAGGCGTTGTCGTGGAGATCTCGCCTAATGCCGGCACCTACTTCACTCAGAAGGAAGGAGCCTATATCGAACTGAAATACTATTAATATGACAGGACTGATTATAAAGATAGTTTCCAATCAGTATACTTTGCTGACCCGGGAAGGTGAAAGCATTCTGGCTACCGCAATGGGCAAGCTGCGTCTTGGCAGCAAGCCACTGGTAGGAGATAAAGTGGAGTATGAACTGATAGGGGACCGTTATGCCATCCAGAAGATCCTGCCGCGCACCAATTATCTGATCAGACCGGCCATTGCGAATGTGGATCAGGCCATGATCGTCATGTCGGCCGTGGAACCTGATTTTTCGCCTCTGCTGGTGGACAAGCTGATTTTCCTGATCAGTTACCGGTTCATTGATCCGCTGATCGTGATTACCAAGATGGATCTGGTAAAACCGGATAACAGAATATATGAATACATTGAGGACTACCGCAAAAGCGGCTACCACGTTATCACGGTGGGAAAGGACCGTGACATCGAGGATGTCAAGGCCGCTCTTAAGGATAAGATAACGGTACTGACCGGACAGTCAGGGGTCGGCAAGAGCACCATAATGAACAGACTGGATGAAGCCTTTGCGGCTGCTACCCAGGAGATTTCAAAGTCCATGGGGCGTGGCAAGCATACGACCCGCCATGTGCAGCTTTATCAGGTGGCAGGGGGATTAATTGCGGATACCCCGGGATTCTCATCTTTGGATTTCTCCCGCATTGATGCTCTGACATTGGCCGGGAGAATACCTGATTTTCAGCAGGCGGGGGAATGCCGCTTCAAGGACTGCAAACACGTAAATGAACCGAACTGCCGGGTAAAAGAGAAGGTGGAGAAGGGAGAGATCTCCCGCATCCGCTATCTGAGTTATCTGGAAGCAGTAAAATTATGTAATCAAAAGGAGGACTGGGAATAATGACAATAGTTTCACCATCCGTATTATCTGCTGATTTTCTCAATCTGGGAGAACAGCTCAGAGAACTGAATGAAAGCGAAGCCCAATGGATCCACTACGATGTAATGGACGGGGTCTTTGTTCCTAACATTTCCTTCGGAACCGACATTCTGAAGCAGATCGGCAAGCGGACCGATAAGGTGCTTGATGTTCACATCATGGTCAGCAATCCGCTGAAAGTAGTTGATTATTTTAAGAAATGCCGCATTGACATCATGACTTTCCACAAGGAAGCCGTAAATGACAACATGCTGATACCGACAATTGAAAAGTGCCGCGTACAGGGCTGGAAGGTCGGTATATCGATCAAGCCTAAAACCAGACCGGAAGAGCTGATCGGCATCCTGGATAAGGTCGATCTGGTTCTGGTCATGAGTGTGGAACCGGGATTCGGCGGTCAGAGCTTCATGCCTGAATCATTGGATAAGCTGGACTGGCTGCATAATTACCGTGAAGAGCACGGATTAAACTATCTGATCGAAATTGACGGCGGAATTAACCGGGAGACCGGTAAGCTGGCAGTTGAGCATCATTGCGATGCCCTGGTTGCCGGAAGCTATGTCTTTAAGCATCCTGAAGGCATTAAAGCGGGAGTAAAGTCCCTGTTGTAAAATGAAAAAGATTTTGATACTGCTGGCTGCCGTACTTCTTCTGGCAGGATGCAGCAATACCCCGGAACCCAGGAATGACTTTTCTGAACTCTACGGTGTAAACGGTGATTCAGTGGTTTTTCTTGCGGACAGAGATGACATCATGGATAAATTACAGAACGGTACGCATGTAGTTCTGTTTGCCCATCCTGATGAAGCGCAGAAGGAACCGGTGAAAAAGCTGGTGGAACTGATTTCTCAATATCCCGGTGTGAGAATCTATTACTATGATCTGAATGATGTCGGCGAAAAGCTGGGAAATGATATCCAACAGCTGCTGACACCTCATATATCAAGTTATTACTTCGACGGCAGTGAACCGGTCATCTACATGATCAGAAACGGGGAACTTGTCCAGGGTTTCTGGAGTTATGGCGAGGATTCTTCAGCGGGCTGGAAGGAAGCCATGGACATCATGACGGCAGATAAAAAACCGGCCTGTTCGGGCGGCTGTTAAAAGCAACGGGTAGTTAAACCCGTTTTTCTGTTGGCGAAATGACAAAGATAAAAGTATGTACAATCCTGA
>CAMOMM010000004.1 GCA_946619805.1 uncultured Bacillota bacterium
AAGGCCTTCAGCGACAATGCAGTTCTTGACTACGGCACCTTCCTCGACAACTACCTTAGGCATCAGAACGGAATCAAAGATCTTTGCTCCCTTTCTGATCTTGCAGTCAGTAAACAGAACAGAGTTCTCAACAGTACCGTCAATGACGCAGCCCTGGTTGATGTATGATCTCTTTATCTTGGCCTTAGGTCCGATGATCTGAGGAGTTGAGAGAACATCTTCGGTATAGATCTTCCAGGTTTCATCGGAAAGATTGAGACCGTTATCGCTGTTGAGAAGATCCATGTTGGCCTCCCACAGCGAATCGATCGTTCCTACATCCTTCCAATAGCCTCTGAATCTGTAAGCCATCAGTTTCTTATTGTTGTTGAGCATGTAAGGAATGATGTTCTTACCGAAGTCATGAGCTGACTTTTCATCAGCTGCATCAAGTTCAAGAGCTTTCTTAAGAGCCTTATATGTGAAAATGTAGATACCCATGCTGGCCAGGTTGTTCTTTGGATGAGCAGGTTTTTCTTCAAATTCCACAATGCGGTCATTGGCATCGGTATTCATGATACCGAATCTCTTGGCTTCTTCATAAGTTACTTCCAGACCGGCGATTGTAACATCAGCGTTCTGTTCCTTATGGAAAGCCAGCATTTTTGCATAGTTCATTTTGTAGATGTGGTCACCTGACAGTATCAGTACATATTCAGGTTCATACATGTCCATGAAGTCAACGTTCTGGTAGATGGCATCAGCAGTTCCCTTGTAAACTCCGAAGGCTGTATTGTCCTTTTCTCTTGGTGGAAGGACAAACACACCCTTATCTCTGCCTTCCAGACCCCATCTGGAACCCTGGGAAACATAAGCGTTTAATTGAATCGATTCGTATTGAGTTAAAACGCCGATAACGTCAATACCGGAATTAGCAGCATTACTCAGTGGGAAGTCAACGATACGGTACTTTCCGCCATAATAAACAGCCGGTTTGGCTACCTTATTGGTCAGGTCAAGTAATCGTGTTCCTCTTCCACCCGCGAGTATCATTGCGAGCATTTCATTTTTCACAATATTTTTCTCCCTTATCTTTAAATTATATTATAACATCATTTAAGTGATGTTTGTGAAAGCAATAAAAATATCTCAGTTAATGCCGGCATTCTTCAGGAATCCAGTCAGAAATTCACCATATTTGTCATGATCGGCAAATACTGAAGCAGCATGTTCGGCCTTCGGCATCAGATGAACTTCCGAATACCGTGGGCACACTTCATTCATTCTCTCACTGTGATACGGCAGAATGAAACTGTCCCGGGCACCGTGAATAAACAGAACCGGAACCTCATTATCCTTCAGGGAATCGATCGGTTTCATTTCCCGGTATGAATAACCGTATTTCATTCTGGCACATAATAAAGCAACATATACCGTAGCTTCCGGCAGATGCATTCCCTTAAGCCCGACTTTCAGCACATCAGTAATATTGCTGAAAGGACAGTCAGCGACCACAAAGTCTATTTCAGGTTTGTACTTCAGACACATTATCGAAGTAGCTGCCCCCAATGATTCTCCATGAATGCCCAGTATTCTTACATCAGGATATCTTTCCCTGGTATCTTTTATCAGAGCAGTCAGGTCCAGAGATTCCCTGATTGAATAGGAGCAGAAATCAGGCTTGTTGATGCCATGGCCCCTTAAGTCATAGACAATGACATTATATCCCATGTTAATGTAGAAATCCGCATATTTCAGAGCTCCGAAACGGTTGTCGGTATAGCCATGGGAAATGATGACATACTTATCCGTTTTTTCCGGATTTCTTACCAGCTGTACATGAAGAACATATCCTTCATATCCTTCAACGGTATAATCGGTCTTTTCCAGACCATAGTACCAGGATATGTCGCCGTGTTCCTGCTGCCATTTTTCCGCTTCTTCCAGAGTCTGAGGCTTAATGCTCATTGAAAAAGAAGCCATGCGGAAACCAAACCGCAGCAGTCCCGCCACCAGCACCAAGAGTATAATTGCGATCCAGATCATTTTTCCTCTCCTTAAGAAACATAAAGCCAGCCCGTTAAGGCTGGCCATTAATTGCTGTCTGTAGATTATTTATAGAACTTCATGTTGTCGAAGTACTTATTGATAAGACCATTGAATTCTTCCCACAGAGACTGTTCGTTTTCTCTGCCGGCGTTTCCAACTTCCTTCCAGGCCTTTCTCAGTTCCTTGACAGCACTGATCTCTTCTTCAGTGAATTCGCTTCTGGCCAGATATACTTTTGCCTTGTTGATGATTTCCTTCTTGGCTTCAGTATTCTTGGCGAAGGTTTCCTTCAGATTGTCATAATACTGTTCTCTTCTCTTGAAGAATTCCTTCCTTAATGCAGAGAATTCCTTCCATAATGGTTCATCGTTTTCTCTGCCGGCACTTCCGGTCTTTCTCCACTGTTCAAACAGTTCGTTAACAGCGTTGGAAGCCTTCTTCATGTCCTTGATTTCAGCGATTTCCTTTGCCTTGGCGATCAGCTCTTCCTTGGCAGCTTTGTTCTGAGCAAAGGTTTCATGCAGGTTGTCATAGAATTCCTTTCTCTTGTCAAAGAATTCCTTTCTGACTGCTGAGAACTGTTCCCACAGTTCATCATCCTTTTCCTTGCTCTGAGTTCTTCCGGCAGCCTTCCAGCTGTCCATCAGATCCTTCATCTTTTTTGAAGCCTTTTCAATGCTTCCGCTTTCCAGCAGAGCCTTTGCTTCTTCAATGATAGCGTTTTTTCTTTCTTCGGTGTTAACTGCTACTTCACCGGCTTTTTTAGAAAGTTCGTTCAGCATGTTATTGAACTTTTCAGACAGTTCGATGTCTAAAAAGGATTCTTCCTCTTCATGAATTCTCGGCCATCTCTTTGCCAGTGCCTTTGCCTTGACAAAAGCCTCTGGTGCGTTGTCGCTTTCTAATAAATTCTTTAATTGTTCAAGTAAATCTTCTCTAATATCGTTTGCCATACTACCCAAAATCCCCTTATACTATATTCTATGCCAATTTTTTTATAATATCCATATTTTTTATTTATTACATTTGTAAAAAAATTAACACATTCGTTTCCTGTACGCCCTGATGACCTTTCGGTCAGCCCGAGCCCAGTCAACTCCTCTTTTGTCAGGATCGATCCACAGCACTTCTGAGTGATCATGCAGCTTAAGTTCATCACCAGTCAGCCTGCATATATAACAGTCCATCACAATTGAGAACTCCGGATAGCGGTGTCTGACAGTACACAGAAAATCACGAACTTCAATATCCGCTTCAAACTCTTCCCTGATCTCCCTTCTGATGGCGGTAATACCGTCTTCCCCTTCTTCATATTTGCCTCCGGGGAATTCCCATTTACCAGCCTGATTTCCATAAAGCCTGCGGGCGATCAGTATCTTTCCGTCTTTTTCAATTATGGCTGCCACCACTCTTATGCTTTTTTCCATAAACCCATTATGTCACAGAAAAACCTGCCGGGAAACTTTTTTCAGCCGACAGGTTTTCTTTTTATATACTACTCTTCTTCTTTGTTAACTTTCTTCTCCATTATCTTATTGAGAATCATGGTTGATAACGCAATGGTTCCCAGGGCAACAAATGTTCCCAGTTCACCCTTTACGATGTAAATCAGATTATAGACAAAGTTCATAGGTGTAAATTCCATGATCATACCTCCTACATGAAGAAGTTCAGCATCATGCCGCCCGCAATTACGGAAGCGATCTGGCCTGATACGTTAACACCCATTGAATACATTAACAGGAAGTTTTCAGGATCTTCCCGTAATCCCATCTTATGGATGATTCTTCCGGACATTGGGAAAGCTGAGATACCGGCTGCCCCGATCATCGGATTGACTTTCTTCTTTAAGAACAGATTGACAAACTTGGCAAACAGAACACCGCCTGCAGTATCAAAGATAAACGCAAACAGACCCAGTCCCATGATCATCAGGGTATCAAGCTGCAGGAACTGTTCAGCCTGCATCTGGGAAGCAATTGTGATTCCAAGTACCAGAGTGATCAGGTTGGCTAATGCTCCCTGAGCAGTATCGGATAAGCCCTTTAAGACACCGCATTCCTTTAACAGGTTACCAAACATCAGGAAACCTACCAGTGATACGGCACCGGGTGATACGAATCCGGCAATTACGGTAATGATGATCGGGAACAGAATACGGGTCAGCTGGGAAACCTGCTTAGGCTCATAATCCATGCGGATCATTCTTTCCTTCTTTGTTGTCAGTAACTTGATTACCGGAGGCTGAATGATAGGTACCAGAGCCATGTAGGAATAAGCTGCTACCATGATAGGACTCAGGTAAGCTGAGTGAAGCTTAAGTGCTACAACTATTGCGGTCGGACCATCAGCTGCACCAATGGTGGCGATTGAAGCGGCATCATTTGTAGCGAAGAACATTGAACCCAGACAGAAAGTGATGAAGATCCCAAACTGGGCAGCTGCTCCAAACAGCATCAGTGCCGGCTGAGCCAGTAACGGACCGAAGTCACACATGGCTCCTATGCCGATAAACAGAAGCAATGGGAACAGCTCATTGGAAATGCCCATTTCATACAGAGTGGAAAGCGGGCCTTCCTGGAAAATGCCGTTGATATACTGGTTGACTGCACCGGAGAAAGGCAGGTTGACAAGAATGGCACCAAAGCCAATCGGCAGTAACAGCGTAGGTTCCATGTCTTTCTTGATTGCCAGATAGATCAGGATGCCTCCTATTACCCACATCGTCACCTGCTGCCAGGTCAGAGCCAGCAGATTTTCATATAAAAAACTCATAGTTATCCTCCCTTACAGGTGAAATGTGATCTCACCTGATTCAATATCGGATTCATTACCGCGGTAACAGATCCTTAATGAATAATTATCATTGATACCTCTGATCATGACTTCTTCCCTTTTCCCGTTTATTTCCGCAACGGCATTTCTGCCTTTCAGATAATCATACCGGGCTATTTCCGGATAGAAATCATGGCCTTTTTTCAGCAGTTCAAGGTTTTCACTGAACTTTGCATATACCGTATTCTTAAGCTCTTCCAGCTCCACATGCTTTCCCATCTGCAGATAAACGGAAGTAGGCTTACGCAGGTATTCACCCTCAAAGCTTTCCTGATTGACATTGATGCCCGTTCCGATGATCAGGCATTCCATCTTTTCTCTGGCTACCCCTTCCAATAAGATCCCGCAGATCTTTTCATCGCCCGCATATACATCATTGGGCCACTTTATGGAAAGCTCTCTGATCCTGTATTGTTCCAGTGCCTTTATGACACTGTAAGCTGCCAGTACTGACAGACAGCGGTAGTTTGCCAGAAACACCTCATCCTTTAACAGGATCGAGAACATCAGGCTGTCTCCCTTTTCAGAGAGCCATTTACGGTTATTGCGCCCTCTTCCTGCCGTCTGCAGTAAGGCGCTGACAAAGGTCATGTCCCTTAAATCACCGTAATTATTCTTAAGATAGGTATTGGTTGAATCAACGGTATCAAAATCGATTCTCTGCATTTACTATTCCAGAACGATCAGGGCTTCCTTGTTCTTGATGTCGTCGCCCTTACCGGCTCTGATTTCCACTACTTTTCCGTCAAATCCGGACTGAATTTCATTTTCCAGCTTCATGGCTTCGATGATTGCCACGACCTGGCCCTTCTTAACCACATCTCCGACTTTGACCTTTACTTCCAGTACCTTGCCGGTAATCGGAGCAGCAATGACCTTGCTTCCTTCAGAGACAGGACCGTTTTCCTTCTTTACAGCGGCAGCAGGCTGCTGACTCTGAATATTGCCGTTTACTTCATCAATGGCTTCAACTTCTACTTCATAAACCTTGCCGTTAACTTTTACCTTATATACTTTCATACTATCTAACCTCTCTGACAGATACGACTCTGACATTCTTCCTTGTTTCGTTATGACATTCAATTGATGCGATCAGACAAGCCACAACGGCATCCTCATCGCCTGGATCCAGCGGAGAAACGCTTTCACCTGCATAGGATGGCTCACTTTCTTTCTCCTGTTCTTCTTCCTGACTCTGTTCAGGCTTTCTGAACTTCAGGATCAGAAACAGGATCAGTGAATAGACGATAATGGCAGTGATGCCTGAATATTTCATTAATAATTCCAACATGCTGCCCTCCTATATGAACATCTCAAATTCTTCCGTTTCAACTTCCGGTGCCGGATTGTACTTCCTGGTAAGAAACTGTGTGGCAACCTGTTCAAACAGAGCCAGTGAGAGAACATCTTCATCACTTCTGGCAATGTTTTGGTACTGAGCCTTGAGCTTTTCAAACTCAGGTTCCAGCAGATCAGCCGGACGGCAGGTAATGACTTCATCGTCACCGATGATCTTCTTTCTGACGTCTTCGTTGACCGGTGCCGGAGTTTTGCCGTAACGGCCATGGAGGTAATCCTTTACCTCTTTGGCAACGATCTTATATCTTTCTCCGTTGAGGATGTTCAGCACTGCCTGGGTGCCGACCATCTGAGACATCGGGGTAACCAATGGTGGATAACCCAGATCCTTTCTGACTACCGGGATCTCCCTTAATACTTCTTCATACTTGTCCATGGCATCCTGATCGGTAAGCTGCTTGATCAGATTTGACAACATGCCGCCCGGAACCTGATACTTCAGGATGTTCGGGTTAACTTCGAATGACTTTGGATTCAGTAAGCCGTTCTTAAGATACTTGTCAACTATCGCGCTGACGATCGGTTCTGCTTCATGAATGGCTTCCAGATTCAGCTTAGGATCATATTTGGTTCCCTTCAGTGAAGTATTGAGAGCCTGAGTTGAAGGCTGAGCCGTACCGTTTGACAATGGTGACATTGAAGTGTCAACGATGTCAACGCCGGCCCTGATGGCTGCCATGTAGGTCATTTCACAGACACCGGCCGTGCAATGTGAATGCAGTTCCAACGGAAGCTTTATTTCCTTCTTCAATGCTGTAACCAGCCTGGTGGCATCTTCAGGAATCAGAACACCGGCCATGTCCTTGATGCAGATGGAATCAGCTCCCATCTTCTCGATTTCCTTAGCCAGTTTAACATAATACTCCACGGTATGAACCGGTGAAGTGGTATATGACATGGCGATCTGACATTCACCGCCATACTTCTTGGTAGCCTTGACAGCCATTTCCAGGTTGCGGACGTCATTAAGAGCATCAAATACTCTGATGATGTCTATTCCGTTTTCAATGGACTTCCTGCAGAACATGTCTACAACGTCATCGGAATAATGACGGTAGCCCAGAATGTTCTGCCCTCTGAAAAGCATCTGCAGCTTGGTGTTCTTACAGACGGCTCTTACCTGTCTGAGACGTTCCCATGGATCTTCATTAAGGAAACGCATGCAGGAGTCAAAGGTTGCCCCTCCCCATACTTCAATTGCGTGGAACCCGGCCTTGTCATATATCCTGCACAGTCTGACTACTTCCTCAGTGGTCATTCTGGTCGCAAACAGTGACTGATGGCCGTCGCGAACTGATGTTTCTACTATTTTAACCATAAGTACTCCTTAGTCCAGGTGCGGTCCTGCTTTTACCAGTGCCTTGCCGTGACTGTTGGTAGTGTACTTATTGAAGTTCTTGATGAATCTTGATGCCAGATCCCTGGCCTTTTCATCCCATACTGACGGATCGCTGTAGGTATCTCTTGGATCCAGAATGCCGGTATCCACACCTTCCAGTTCAACAGGTACTTCGAAATCAAAGTAAGGGATCTTCTTGGTTGAGGACTTGTTGATGGCACCGTTTAAGATGGCATCAATGATGCCTCTGGTATCCTTGATGGAGATACGCTTGCCGGTACCGTTCCATCCGGTGTTGACCAGATAAGCTTTCGCACCGGACATTTCCATCTTTCTGACCAGTTCCTCTGCATACTTGGTAGGATGCAGTTCCAGGAATGCCTGGCCGAAGCAGGCAGAGAATGTCGGTGTAGGTTCAGTGATTCCTCTTTCCGTGCCGGCTAATTTGGCAGTAAAGCCTGACAGGAAATAGTACTGAGTCTGCTCTGGAGTCAGAATTGAAACCGGAGGCAGTACTCCGAAGGCATCAGCTGACAGGAAAATGACATTTTCGGCAGCAGGTGCGCTTGATACCGGAGTAACGATCTTTTCAATGTGATTGATCGGATATGATACACGGGTATTTTCCGTAACGCTCTTATCAGCGAAGTCGATTTTGCCGTTTTCATCTACAGTGACGTTTTCCAGCAGAGCATCTCTTCTGATGGCGTTGTAGATATCTGGTTCGGATTCCTTATCCAGGTTGATGACCTTGGCATAGCAGCCGCCTTCCAGGTTGAAGACACCGTTGTCATCCCAGCCATGCTCATCGTCCCCGATCAATAATCTCTTCGGGTCAGTAGACAGTGTGGTCTTGCCTGTTCCTGATAAGCCGAAGAAGATGGCTGTGTTTTCCTTATTCATGTCGGTATTGGCTGAGCAGTGCATGCTGGCGATACCCTTTAAAGGCAGATAGTAGTTCATCATTGAGAACATGCCCTTCTTCATTTCACCGCCATACCAGGTATTGATGATGACCTGTTCCTTTGAGGTAATGTTGAAGGCAACGCAGGTTTCAGAATTAAGACCTAATTCCTTATAGTTTTCAACCTTGGCCTTGGAAGCGCAGTATACGATGAAGTCAGGTTCAAAGTTCTTTTCTTCCTCTTCGCTTGGCTTGATGAACATGTTTCTGACGAAGTGTGCCTGCCAGGCAACTTCCATGACGAATCTGACAGCCATTCTGGTGTCCTTATTGGCACCGCAGAAAGCATCAACGACAAACAGACGTTTGTTGCTGAGTTCCTTAACAGCCAGATCCTTGACCTGCTTCCATACTTCCTCACTCATTGGATGGTTATCGTTTGGATACTCAGGGGTTGTCCACCATACGGTATCCTTTGAATTCTCATCAACTACCAGATACTTGTCCTTAGGAGAACGTCCGGTAAAGATGCCGGTCATGACATTGACGGCACCCAGTTCGGTTAACTGTCCCTTTTCATATCCTTCCAGCTTATCGGATAATTCTTCCTGATAAAGCTCATCATAGGATGGATTATAGACGATTTCCTTAGTTCCCGTAATGTTGTATTTTTCAAGATTTAACATAATATTCACACCTCTTTCCAGTGGTTTCCAAAAATTCGAAAATCGCCTTCATTGTATCATCTTTTATATATAAAATGTTATAAATATACACCTTTTTCTTTTACAAAAGTCACTTTTTCACAAAAAAACAGCAGAATGGATGAATTATGCCTGAAACGCTCTTAATCGTTTACTTTCAGATGCATTGCCGCAAACAAAAAGGAACTGAATCCGGTTCAGTTCCTTTATTGTTTAGCAGTTCAGACTTATTCTTTTTCCAGAGCCAGAGTAACTGTGGTGATGTCACATACTTCGGCCGGTCCGTAATACTGGATGGCACCCGGATAAGTGAATTCAGTATTTACAGCCCAGGATTCTCTGTGAGCGCAGAAGTACTTGAACGGATTGCCGTCAAGTTCAACTAAGGCTTTTCTGATGACTGGCTTGTCTTCGCCGTTTCTTCTTTCGATGTTCATCATCTTGGTGATAGGCATGCCGCCGGCAACCCACTGTTCAGCAGGCTTTGACAGATTGGAAACCTTTGACAGATATCCGGTGTAACCGTACTGGATCAGCATGCAGGCATTGTAGCCTAATGAATAGCAGTAGTCAGCATCAAAGTTTGACGGGAAGGCACATCTTCCTTCATAACCGAAGAAGTGATGTAACGGTGAGAACTTGCCCTTGTATGTTCCGGCTTTCTTTCTGGCAGCCAGCTTGTCCTTAACTAATGCAGAGAACAGCTTTTCAGATTCGATCAGTGATACCTGAACGTTGCCGTGCGGGTCTCTTTCCAAAAACAGCTGCTGCTGAATGCCAACCGGCAGGATCTCGAATACCTTCATTGATTCAGGAGTCAGACCTCTTTCAATGAATGCATACTTTTCTTCCCAGCTTGGTAAGGCATTGAATTCATCAGTCTTCTTGCCGGCCAGTAACTCGTTGATCTCAGCGATCAGTACGGAAAATTCAGGAACGAATTCAACGATGCCTTCAGGAATGATGGCAACACCGAAGTTGTCACCCTTGTCTGCTCTGGCATTTACTGAATCAGCGATGTAGTCAGCGATCCGTGACAGAGACATCTTCTTGGCGGCTACTTCCTCACCAACCAGACAGATGTTAGGCTGAGTCTTTAAAGCACACTCCAGGGCTACATGAGAAGCTGAACGTCCCATTACCTTGATGAAGTGCCAGTACTTCTTGGCACTGTTGGCATCTCTTTCAATGTTACCGATCAGTTCACTGTATGTCTTGGTAGCTGTATCGAAGCCGAATGAACATTCGATGTCTTCGTTCTTCAGGTCGCCGTCGATAGTCTTAGGACAGCCGATTACCTGGATGCCGGTATTGTGTGCGGCACAGTATTCAGCCAGAACGGCTGCGTTGGTATTGGAGTCGTCACCGCCGATGATAACGATGGCTGTAATGCCATGCTTTTTGCATACTTCAACGACAACTTCAAACTGTTCTTCCTTTTCCAGTTTGGTTCTGCCGGATCCGATGATGTCAAATCCGCCGGTGTTTCTGTACTGATTGATGAATTCATCATCAAATACCACATAGTCATCATTGATCAGTCCGCTTGGACCGCCCTTGAAACCGAACAGTTCATTTTCCTTATTTGTGGCTTTCAGAGCATCGTACAATCCGCAGATTACGTTATGTCCGCCAGGAGCCTGTCCGCCAGAAAGGATGACGCCGACCTTGCGTACCTTGGCAACGGAAGTATTTTCACCCTTTTCAAAAGTGATTTCTTCCTTACCGTAGGTATTTGGGAACAGGGCAGCGATCTTTTCCTGATCAGCTACGCTGCTGGTCTTTTCTCCGACCTTTACGCTGATCTCAGCGATACCGTTTCTTAACATGCCAGGAAGTTTAGGCTTATACTCATATCTGGCAATCTGAAGAGGTGATAATTTCATATTGTTTCTCCTTCTTTATCTTTCACCTTAATTCTAGTCCATTTTTCACTTTTTTTGAAACTCTTTAGTACAAAAAAGATCAGTAATTATTACTGATCCTGTCTGATTCCGTAATTGAGGAAATGCTCCAGTTTTTCAATGGCCGTTTTTATCTCATCAAGTGAATAGGCATAGGAAATCCTGACATAGCCTTCACCGGCCTGCCCAAAGGCATTGCCCGGTACCAGAGCCAGATTTCCCTGATCCAGCAGCCTTTCACAGAACTCCTCACTGCCTAGCCCGCTTATCTTAACTGACGGGAATACATAGAAGGCACCTTCCGGCAAATGAGTCTTTAGACCGATGCGGTTGAGCTCCTTGACAATGAAATTTCTTCTCTGACGGAAGCTTTCCGCCATTCTTTCTATGTCAGCATCTCCGTTATTGACCGCCTCAATGGCTGCGTATTGGGAACTGGTGGTGGCGCACATGATGGTATACTGGTGGATCTTGACGATCATGTCGATAAGATCCTTGTGAGCCAGAATATAGCCCACACGGTAACCGGTCATGGAATAAGCCTTGGAGAAACCGTTTATTACAACAGTATGATCCTTTATTTCCTCAAACTCTGCAATGCTGCAGTGAGTGCCTTCATAGGTCAGTTCTGCATATATCTCATCAGTTATCGCAAAGATATTGTGTTTCTTAATGATCGGAACGATCCGGGCATAGTCTTCCCTGCTCATTACACCACCCGTAGGATTTCCCGGAAAGTTCAGGATGACGGCTTTAGTCTTATCCGTTACGGCCTTTTCAAAGTCTTTGGCCGTAAGCTTGAAGCGTTCTTCTTCCTTAAGTTCAACTTCCACAACCTTGCCTCCTGCCATCTCAATTATTGCCCGATATGCAACATAGGCAGGTGTCGGCAGAATGACCTCATCTCCCGGCTTAAGAATCGTTCTCAAGACTATGTCTATTGCCTCTGATCCGCCAACGGTCACGATGACATTGTCTTCAGGATCATAGCTGACATTGAAGCGGCGTCTGTAGTAATCACAGATGCCTTTTCTCAAAGCCGGCAGTCCCTTATTGCCCGTATAGAAGGTTCTTCCTTTCTCAATGGCATAAATGGCCGCTTCTCTGATGTGCCATGGCGTAATGAAATCAGGCTCACCTACACCCAGGGAGACCACGTTCTTACGCGTAGCGGCAATATCAAAGAACTTTCTGATACCGCTCGGTTTGATATTTCTGACAATCTGATTGATCTCTTCGTCAAATATCATGGAGTAACCAGCAACCTTTCACCGTCTTCTCTTTCACCGACCAGTTCACGGCCGTTGAGCTTGTATTCCTTAAGAATGAACATCGTTTCCGTACCGGTAACACCTTCGGTAGGAGCCAGCTTATGAGCTACGAAGCTGCTGACCTCTCGCATGCTTCTGCCGTTGACCTGCAGCATGAATTCTGCCTTGCCACTGATCAGATACAGTGAATCAACTTCCGGGTACTTGGCAATCTTGGACGCAACCTTGTCATAGCCTGCTTCCCTCTCTGGGACACAGTTTACGAAAATGATGGCCTTGGATATTTCCGTATCTGCCTTATCCCAGTTGATGATGGTATGGTATCCGGCAATGATGTTGTTATCTTCCAGGTCTCTGATCGTATTTTCAATCAGAGATTCATCTTCATTTAACAGAGCCGCCAGATCCTTGACCTGGTAGCGGGCATTGTTTTCAAGTAATGTCAGTAATTCTTTCATCATGTTAGTCACCTTGTTTTTCTAATTATTACAGAATGGCTGTTTCGTTTCAACCAATATCATCTGTTCATATCTTCAGGGCTCCATACCGGTCTGCCAGGATACTCTCTGACCTTTTCCTGCCCTGTCAACACCCTGAGGGCTCCTTCAGCCATGGCCATATGTTCCAGTTCTCCCGGATAGATGGCAATTGGAGCAATCCAGCCGCATTTATTCTTTATCAGTTCAATGACATCGTCGAAGCGGCATAAACCTCCGGTCAGAACGATTGCGTCGACCCTGCCTTCCAGTACCGCAGCCATGGCACCGATGTATTTGGCAGTCTGATAGATCATCGCCTGCCATACTCTGGCTGCCTCCCTGTCACCCTCTTCAATTCTCTTATGAATGACATCGGAATTGGAAGTCCCGAAATGGGAAGACAGTCCTCCGGTCTGAGAGCACAGTGATCTTATTTCTTCAAAGGATTTGTCTCTCATCAGGTTATTGAAATCAGTAATGGCCATCGTCCCCATTCTCGTTGGTGTAAACGGCCCTTCACCGCCTCCGGCATCATTACCGTCGATCATTCGCCCGTTTTCATGTGCCGTGATGGAGATTCCACCGTCAATGTGACAGACGATCAGTCTGCAGTCTTCGTATCTTTTGCCCATTGCCCGGGCATGCTTTCTGGCCACTGCCTTGAGATTGAGCGCATGACAGATGGCTTTACGGTAAATGCCCTTTACTCCGGTAATTCTGGCTACTTCATCCAGTTCGTCAACGACAGGCGGATCCATCATCAAGGCCAGGCCGCCATATTTTCTTCTCAGTCTATCAGCCATCTGGACTCCCAGCATGGAGGAATGATACAGAGAACCTTTCGCTTCCCTGGTATCATTTATAAGCATTTCATTTATCTCATAGACACCAGATTCAACGGAATAACAGCCTCCGCCTCTGCCGACAATGGCATCAATGCCTGTCAGGTCAATGCGGTTTTCCTTCAGGAACTGTTCAATTACTTCCATACGGTAGTCAAGCTGATCGTTAATGGTTTCAAAGGTCTTCAGAAATGAAGAGTCATGAAAGACATCAGTGGAAAAGACCATCTCTTCATTTTCGTGAAGCGACAGCTTGGTAGAGGTAGATCCGGGATTGATCACAAAAATACGGTACTTCTTCATAATAAAAACCTGCTGTATCAATTATACAATATCCTTAACCGTGATAGAATTGATTTATGGATATTATCAGGAGGAAAAGATAATGAAACCTCATGCATTCAGACTGACCAATGGCATGGATTTAAGAAAAGGGATCGAAGATTACTGTCATGATCACTCAATCATTTCAGGATGCATTGTCACCGCAGTCGGTTCCCTTTATCCGGCCCGAATGCGCCTGGCCAGGGGAGAGGTCATAAAGGATTTCAATGACCACTATGAGATAACCTCACTGACAGGAACCGTTTCCTCTGACGGACTTCATCTTCACATCACCATCTCTGATGAAAACGGGAAGGCTTATGGCGGTCATCTGGTACATGGATGTACAGTCAATACCACAGCTGAGATCATACTTCTCTCGCTGGATGATGAATACAGCTTTACCAGAGAGTTTGATGAATCTACCGGATACAAAGAATTAGCTATCACTGAAAATGAACACTAAGAAAAGGCCTTTGGTGAAAATGAGTGATATCGAATGAAATGCTCGCAGAATGAATGATAGCCATCTTTTCTGTTTCCATTAAATGAAAATAGACTGGTGCCTTTTATACCTTGATATATATCATCCAAACTGGACAAACCAGTAAAGAACATAGTTTTTATTAATCGTCCATTTTCTCTTGAACAATTTAAATATTGTGTTTTTTTAATTACCACTTATCGTGGCTTTACACCAAAATTGATTCGCTTGAATGTA
>CAMOMM010000005.1 GCA_946619805.1 uncultured Bacillota bacterium
ACCTGTTCAACTGTCAGACTCTTTTCGTTCTTGAATTCCAGACGGACTACGCCATCTTCTTCCTCATCAAACTTGTAGGCAAAACAGCTCATACAGATCGCAACTGCCATGAATAATTTCAGGATATTCTTCATAGTTTTCATCTTCTTTCCTTTCATCCAGTTAAAAAATACTGCGCTGTTGATTATTGTTTTTCTGATAAAATAATCTACCTTGTATTTTAGCACAACGCTTTTTTACTGTATATTCCTGCCATGAAAAAATGACAGAACACTGTATTATTGTTCTGTCATCATTTGTTTTTTATTCAACAGCTTCGCCGTTAATAAACACTTTCCTGACTGCGGTATTACTCACCATCGGATCTCCATCGGTAATGACAATATCGCCATCCTTGCCAACTTCAATTGACCCTACTCTGTCCGCAATACCGATCTGCTTAGCTGGGTTAATCGTAATGGCCTTAAGGGCCTCAAAAGGATCCATTCCGGCTTTAACTGCCAGCCCTGCACACAAAGGCAGATATTCCTGGGGAATAACTGGTGAATCAGTTATGATGGAAACCTGACAGCCCTTTGCAGCCAGAATTCCCGGGGTCGTCCAGGACTTGTTCTGCAGTTCAAACTTAGTGGCATGAGTCAGGCTTGGCCCAACTGCCAGTGGATACGGACAGTCAGCCAGTTTATCAGCAATCAGATGTCCTTCCGTTACATGTTCAATTGTCAGATTTACATCAAATTCCTTAGCCAGACGGATGGCTGTAAGAATATCGTTGGCCTGATGCGCATGGATCTTCAGAGGTATTTCCTTTTTCAGTACCGGAATCATGGCTTCACACTTGAAATCAAAGGCCGGCTGTTTGAAGATATCATCTCCAGCCTTTTCCTTTTTAGCCAGATACTCCTTTGCCTTGAACATCATGTTGCGGATGACAGAGGCTGTTGACATTCTGGCAAAGTTTCCCTTGTCACGGTAACAGCGTTTAGGGTTTTCCCCCAGAGCACATTTCATGGCAACCGGTGTTTTTATTATCATGTCATCTACACAGTTACCAACTGTCTTAACCGCGATCCAGGTACCGCCAATGGCATTGGCACTGCCCTGTCCGGTAGCTACACTGGTAACTCCCGCAACAGCAGCATTGTGAACACTTGGGTCAAGCGGATTAAAACTGTCTTCGGAACGCAGATGAGGCGTACAGATATCTCCAGGTTCATTGTAGTCAGCACCCTCAAAACCGATGCCCCAGCCATCAAGGCCAAGATGACAGTGAGCTTCAACAAATCCCGGGTATACACTTAATCCAGAAGCATCAACGATCTTTTCATCACCTTCAGCAACCAGTGATGTTCCTATTTCAGCAATCTTTCCGTCAACTATACGGATATCTCCGATATAAGGCTCACGGTTAACGGCATCATGAATCAATCCATTCTTTATAATCATATTCTTTCCTTTCCATAAATATTAATTGAAGTATATCATGAGATCACTCCAAGTTCTCATATAATGACCTTATAAAAAAGTATGGCATTTCTGCACATACTCACTACTTATACAATCTGTAAAATATAGAACTTGAGATAATCCGTCTCCGGTACATTTACCATAATTGGATGGTCTTCTGCCTGCTGGGATACGGATACCATTCTCATCTGAATGCCTGTCTTTATGCTGGCTTCACTGAGCATCTTTTCAAACAGTTCATGAGGCATGAAATGTGAACATGAACAGGTTGCCAGATAACCGCCTTTAGGTAAAAGCTTCATGGCCTTGGTATTGATTTCCAGATAGCCATTATAGGCATTGTTTACCGTCTGACGGCTCTTGGTAAAGGCAGGAGGATCCAGAATGATCAGATCATATTCCTTCTTATTGACTTTATCCAGATACTCAAAAACATCATCAACAACAAAATTGATATTCAGGCCATTGAGTTCAGCGTTCTTCCTTGCCTGATTAATGGCCGTTTCAGAGATATCGACAGCCGTCACTTTGGCAGCCTTTCCTCTGGCACAGTTAAGCGCAAATGATCCGGTATGGGTAAAGCAGTCCAGGACTCTTTTTCCTTCAGCTATTCTTGATACTCTTTCACGGTTTCTCTTCTGGTCCAGGAAATATCCGGTCTTCTGACCGTTTTCCACATCTACGTAATACTTTATGCCATTTTCTTCAATGACTGTTTCCGTACTTAATCCGTCTTCTCTGCAGAACCAGCCTTTATACTGACGTAACTCTTCCAGATCTCTGATGGCCACATCATTTCTTTCATAGATTCCCTTTATGTCCTGACCGTCTTCTCTCAATACTTCCAGCAATAACGGGAAACTGGTCTTCTTCAGTTCTTCCATGCCATAGGTCAATGTCTGAGTTACCAGAATGTCATTGAAGCGGTCTACGGTCAGTCCCGGGAAAAAGTCTGATTCCCCGAAAATGATGCGGCAGCAGGACAGCTGATCCTTCATTACGGTCTTACGGTAATTCCAGGCATGTTCTATTCTCCTTTTCCAGAATGCTTCATCGTATACCAGATTATATTCGCGGCTGATCAGTCTGACTCTGATCTTACTGTAGTCAGACATCAATCCGCTTCCGATATATTTCCCTTTAGGGGATAAAACAGTTACGATGTCGCCATTATTGTATTCACCTATGATACTGTCAATGTCACTTTCATAAACCCATGGATGACCGTTTCTTAACCAGCGTTCACCCTTTCTGGTTACAGTTACATATGCCTGATCTCTGATGTTCATTTCCATAATCATCCACCAGCCCTGTTTCTTCTGTTATGCCTGTTCATTACATCCTGGAACCTGTTATTGATGAATTCAACACAGGCCTTGGATGCTTCATCGATGGCTTTCTGCCATAATTCAACATCTTCACCCCAAAAACCTGACAGGACATAGTCTCTGGTATCTTCCTTCTTGTCTGAACCGATCCCTATTCTGATGCGGCAGAACTGCTGAGTAGACAGATGGGCGATGATGCTCTTGATACCGTTATGACCTCCTGCACTGCCGCCCTCTCTTAAACGCAGATTACCAACCGGCAGATCGAGATCATCATATACGATCAGCACATCCTGACTCGGATCAAGATGGTAATATCTTACAGCCTTGCCTACCGCTTCCCCTGAAAGATTCATGTAAGTCTGCGGCTTCATCAGAATTACCTGCTCTCCTCTGTAAGTGGTCTTGCCGATCAGAGCATTAAAAGCTCTGCGGTTAATCTTCACATCCAGAGCCTGTGCAACTTTGTCAAGGCATAAGAACCCGGTATTATGCCTGGTGTTTTCATATTCTTTTCCGGGATTTCCCAAACCAACTATCAGTTTCATACGCTTAATTATACACAATTACTTTCCAATGTCTAATAGTTCCTTAAGACATTCCTTCCGGCAGATCAGTCCCGCAGTTGCCGGTACAAAAATCATTGATCCCAATACTCCTGACTCATTCATCGGTAACGGATCTTCCTTTGAACAGACCACTTTTATCTTAAGGTCCATTCCCTGCTGTCTGGCCAGATATCTCAGTTTTCTGGCCAGCGGATCTTTCTCAGTCTTATTCAAGGTTGTAACAATAAGCTGTTCCGGTTCCAGCCTGCGGGCAGCCCCCAGACAGGCAATAAACGGAATACCGTTTTTCTGACAGTACTTCCAGATGGCCAGCTTGCCATCAGTGCTGTCAATGGCATCTATGACATAGTCCGGTTTTTCCTCAAAGCAGGATTCAACGGTATTTTCGTCAACAGATACTTTCTTCTTTATCAGCTTAATGTCAGGATTAATGCTTAACAGCCTCTTTTCAAAAGCTGCCGTCTTATCAGTTCCCACAGTATCAATAACTGCTTCTATTTGACGGTTCAGATTGCTTGGTTCGATTTTATCCCTGTCTACCAGTGTCAGCTTTCCTGTTCCGCTTCTGGCTAAGGCTTCAACACTGAAAGAACCTACACCGCCCAGACCGAAAACAGCCACATGAGCATTCTGCAGCTTTCTGAGGCTTTCTTCTCCCAAAACATTGATAACTCTTTCAAACTGATTATCCATTCTGCCACTTCCTGATATCTTCCACTATCCTGTCCAGATATCCCTCTTCCGTAACATCATACCAGTTAACCGGCATCTGATGATTCCACCAGGTGTACTGTCTTTTGGCAAACTGTCTGGTATGAGTCTTGATTAATTCCACAGTCTCTTCCAGACTGTTTTTCCCATTGAAATAGTCCCTGAATTCTTTATAGCCAATGCCCTGCAGGCCTTTGGCATCCCAATCATACTTTTCATTAATGGCTGTTACTTCATCAACAAGACCGTTTTCCATCATCTGATCTACGCGCATGCCAATGCGCTGTTTTAACAGTTCACGGTCCATGGTCAGGCCAACAATGTAACTGTCATAGATCTGAATATGCTGCTGGCTTGCTTCCTGCCGGCTTTTAAGATTTCCGCTGTCTGCCAGCTGCAAAGCTCTGACAATACGGCGGCGGTTATTGGGATGAATGTTTCTGGTTGACTCCGGATCAACCTGTAATAGTCTCTGATACAGTTCTTCCGTGGACTGATCAGAATACTCGTTATGGTCATTCTCCATCTCCACAAATTCATAGTCATATAACAGAGCCTTGACATACAGACCGGTTCCACCGCAGATAACCGGCATTTTACCTCTGCTGCTTATCTCTTCGATCTTATTGCGGGCATCGATCTGGAAATGTCTGACGCTGTATTCCTCACCCACATTGACATAGTCAAGAAGATGATGAGGTATTCCCATCATTTCTTCAGCGGTGATCTTGGCGCTGCCGACATTCAGTTCCCTGTACACCTGCACGCTGTCACCGTTAATTATTTCTCCATTGAACCTCTTAGCCAGTTCAATGGCTACCTTGCTTTTGCCAACGGCAGTCGGACCTACGACACTGATAACCTTATACACGCTTGAACTCCTTCTGCAGCTGAGCTTCGGAGATGGCCATCATGGTAGGTCTGCCATGCGGACAGTTAAACGGCTGTACGCATCTGCTTAAGCGGCTTAAAAGTTTTCTGCTTTCAATTACATCCAGTCGGTGATTGAAACGTATCGAACTGTGACAGGCTAAGGTTGCGATCTTATCCTTCCTGATCTCCAGTACATTCATCTTCTTTTCATTCAGTATCTCTTCCACCAGATCATTGATGAAATCCCGTTCGTTTATGTCTTCAAACCAGACCGGAACTTCCCTGACCACACAGGTCGTTCTGGAGAAAGGCTCCAGAGTAATGCCAATGCAGCTGAATACTTCATTGAGCTTATCCAGCTGTTCAAACTGAGCCGGGCTCAGTTCCACAACCAATGGTACCAATAACGGCTGAGTAAGAATATTTTCTTCCTCAATCTGACTGCATATTTCCTCATACATGCACCTTTCCATCGCTGCATGCTGATCCACGATATAGAGATTATCCTCATCACAGGCAATGATGTAGTTGCCGTGCAGCTGAGCAAGATACTGGAAACGTTCTATTTCCACAGGTTCCGGTTTTTCAGGTTTCCTGTTTACTTCTTCAGTATGATATTCAACTCTGGTTTCCTGTAATACCGGTTCATGCTTTTCCGGGGCAGCCACATAGGTATCGGTAAACAGTCTGGTTTCCTCAATCTTAACCGGATTTCTGTTAAGCCTGATCTCTCCCGGTCTGAAATGTTCTCTTAAGGTATTATATATACCGCTCTTTAAAAGATTATAAAGCTGTCTGTCCTTGGACAGTCTGATCTCCCATTTGGAAGGATGGACATTAACATCTACCAGCTTATAATCAGCCCCTATGTTTAAGATACAGACAGGATATCTGTCCGGCATCATGAACTCCTGATAAGCTTCGCTGACTGCCTTCTGCAGCAGATAGTTTCTGATCATTCGTCCATTGATGAAAATATTCATATACGACCTGGTTGAACGGTTGATGCTTGGCAATACAAGTACTCCTTTGACCGTGAAGTCAAAATCACTTATTTCAATTGGAATACTGTTACGGGCTATTTCCAGTCCATAGATGTGCATTACCGTTTCTTCCAGGGAACCATTGCCCGGAGTCTGCATCCTGATCCTGTCATCCCGGTACAGTTCAAAGGCTATTTCCGGATGAGCCAGAGCAAACTTCTGCATCACGTCGATGATGCTGTTGAGTTCCGTTGACCCGCTTTTAAGATGTTTCAGACGGGCCGGTGTTTTATAAAACAGGCCTTCAACCTTGATGGTTGTTCCCACACCTCTGGCAGCCGGTGCTGCCTTGGTCAGCTTGCCATATTCGAGCTTTACCTCTGTACTGTCATTACCGTCACTGGTCAGTAAGCTTACTTTCGCTACTGAGGCAATTGAAGGCAGGGCTTCACCTCTGAATCCCATGGTCTGAATATCCCAGAGATCATCAGTGCGTGAGATCTTGGATGTAGCATGACGGTTAAAGGCATTTACGGCATCCTGCTTGTCCATGCCAATACCGTTATCCATAACTTCAATGCTGTCACAGCCGCCATTAAAGACTCTGACCGTAATTCTGTCAGCTTCGGCATCTATGCTGTTTTCCACCAGTTCCTTGACTACGCCGGAAGGTCTTTCGACAACTTCTCCCGCCGCAATCATATTGGTCAAATGCTCATCCAATGTATGTATTTTACTCATGTATTTATTATACCCTCTATTTGTCAATTAACAAACACGCCGCATCTCAACTATTTTTCTGACCGTATTTGCTGTCCTGATCGTCAGTGAAGAGCCTACAGGCAGGCTTGCTGTCTTAGGCCACCAGTTGGTTTTCCGGTGTCGCTTAAGGTCAAAAGACCAGAAAACCGCATTGTTATATTCCAGTATCTGTTCCAGTCCTTCCTTAGGTTCCCCTATTTCCCGGTATACTTCTTCAAAGGTTACCGGAGGAAGAATGAAAATCAGATTATCATAGATCTCCTTATCATCCGTTCCCCACCACTTTGGTGCATGCTTCAGAATGTCCTCAAGAGTATTGACTTCAATCACAAAAACCGGAATATCCAGAGAAAACTGCTTTTTTATCATCTTCTCTATTCTGTTTCTGATTTCAGCAGCATCCTTCTCTTTCGTGGCAAACAGTACATTTCCACTGTTCAGATATGTTCTGACATTTTCAAAAGACAGGCTTTCAAAGCCTTTCTTTAATTCCGGCATTGGTATTTTGTTCTTGCCGCTGATGTTTATTCCTCTTAACAGTGCCACATATCTGTTCATAATCTTCCTTCTTTCCGGATAAACCGTCTCAGTTTATCCGTATCACCGTCAAACAGATATCCTGCAATACCTGCTCTGGCTGCCCCGTCAATATTTCTCTGCAGATCATCGATGAACAGACATTCCTCCGCTTTCAGATCATATCTTTCCAATAAGATCTGGAATATCTTCAGTTCCGGTTTTACCGTTTTTTCCAAAGCTGATACAACTGTTCCTTCAAAATACTGATTACCCGGTACTCTTGGCCAGTATACAGGCTGTCTTTCGCTGGCATTGGAAAGCAGATACAGATGGTATCCTGCCTCATGACATTCCTTTAACAGAGCTTCCATTCCCTTAACGGGATACACCGGAACATTCCAGTTATAGATCAGCTGATACGCCTTTTCATGCAGCCTTTCCGGTATTCTCTGACAGACACTTTCATACATTGCCCGTTCATTGAGTTCACCGGCATCCATCTGATGCCACTGCTCATGATGAAAAGTTTCCCTTAGAAGTAATTCCCGGTCCTCAGGACTGTCAGGATTTACCCTGTTTACATAAAATACAGGATCATATTCCATCAGTACTCTTCCCATGTCAAAAATAAGGTTTCTGATCATGTTCTACTCCTCATACAGATATTTCATGCGGTCAATGCGGTTAAACCATTTACGGTACTTCCCATTCGGTGAGTAATATTTTGCCCTGCTCTGAGTATTCTGCAGTAACAGAGCATTGAAGTTGTATTTCTTGAATTCATTGAAATCATTGAACTTACAGGTGTTGGAAGTCCATATGTAGGCAAGAGTTCTGCCATACTTATCCTTCTGTCCCTTATCGAACTCAAGGTATATCGTCTGTCCCAGCTTGAAATATCCGCTGGTATATTCATAGGCCTTTTCTCCTTCATCAGTACAGTCCTGTACCGTACACCTGGTTGATTCAGGAGCATCAACACCTATCAGTCTTACTGTCATCTCCTGACCGTCCATGACAACCACAATGGTGTCACCGTCACTGGCTCTCTTGAATGCTGCGGCATGCAGTATTACTTCATCATCCGTGTAACTGAAGACATCAAAAACCGGTGATGTCGGATATAAGTCAGAATATATTCTGAAACCAAGCAGAAAAACCGCCAGCAAAGCTACCGCTATGTTGATCAGCTGTCTCTTCGTGAATCCTTTTCTGCCTGTCTTAGCCATTTCTAATATTCTTTTCCTCTTACAAAGACCTTTACGATTTCATAATCATCATCCAGAACCACGATATCTGCATCGTGCCCGGCTGTTAATGCACCTTTTCTGTCATCCACACCCAGTAATCTGGCCGGATTGATGGTTGCGGAATTAATGGCCAGTTCTTCGGAAACATGAGCCTTTTCAATCAGTACCTGCAATCCCCTGTTCAGCCTTAAGGTTGAACCGGCAAGATTTCCCTGCGGTACCAGTCTGGCACTGCCGTCTTCACAGACTCTTATCTTCATCCCGCCGCTGGTATACTCGCCCATCGGCAGACCCTTTGGTCTCAAACTGTCGGATATCATTACGGCATATCCCGGATGCTTGGCTTCAAACATTACCTTAAGCGCATCAACTGAAGAATGATTGCCGTCACAGATCAGTTCGCCATATACATCCTGAAATCTCATGGCAGCGCCCATCATGCCCAGTTCACGGTGACCGAAATTGCTCATGCCGTTATAGACATGGGTCATGGTCCTGGCTCCGTTGGCAATGCCCATTTCAGCGTCTTTATACGAACCGCTGGTATGGCCCATGGATACCACAACACCATTGGCTGCACACCATCTGGTTAATTCAAAATTCTTATCGTGTTCAGGAGCCAGAGTAATGTAATGAATCAGACCTCCGGCAGTTTCCTGATAGTGCTTAAACTGTTCAACATCAGCATCCAGAATGAATTCCTCCGGCTGAGCTCCCTTTTTGGCCTGGTCAAGATATGGTCCTTCAAAGTGAATACCCAGGATCTCTGCACCCTCATATCCGTCTTCCACGACTTTTCTGACATTTCTGACTGCTTTGTCCAGTACTTCCACACTCTGGGTGATCGTGGTTGGCTGGAAAGAAGTAACACCTTCATCACCAGGTAATCTGGCTGCCCAGTTTCTCAACCCTTCCTCATCGCCGTCATTGGTATCAAACCCATAGGCACCATGAGTATGAACATCGATCATGCCGGGAATTATTCTGTCATTGCCGAAGTCATGATCAACTTTCATGTGCCCATAAGGCCAGACGGCCCTGATCTTCTTTCCTTCAACTTCCAGCTGTGCTTCAATGAACTTATTTACGATCCAGACTCTTTTACTCTGTATGATCATACAATTACTCCCTTTCTGTAATATTTCTGATAAGGTTAAGCATGATCTTAACCATTTCCTTCATGTCATCAATGCATAACAGTTCGTGGTTACCGTGATACATCATGCCTCCGGTACCCAGATTAGGGGTAGGCAGACCCATCACGGTCAGCTGTGAACCGTCAGTTCCTCCTCTTATCGGATCACTACCCGGCTGATACCCGGCTTCCCTGATGGCTTTTTCAGCCATTTCGATTATATACATTTTATCATTAAACGCTTCCCTCATGTTACGGTAGCCATCTCTCAGCACCAGTTCAACGACTTCTCTGCCATACATTCTGTTGATGTGATCTCTGATATATTCAAATTCCTTTTTCTGTTTTTCCAGCAGAGTGAGATCATGGTTTCTGATGATGTAGAATCCCTCAGCTTTTTCAACGGTACCGTTCATGTCGGTAAGGTGATTGAATCCTTCCCTTTTCTCCGTGAATTCAGGTCTTTCAAATACCGGCAGCATGGCATGAAAATCCATCAGTACCTGGGAAGCATTGATCATTCTGCCCTTGGCATCACCGGGGTGAATACTGTTGCCATGAACAATGACATGGGCACTGGCTGCGTTAAATGTCTCATAAGTGATCTCATTTACTTCACCACCGTCAACCGTAAAGGCATAGTCACACCTGAATTCATTCAGATCAATGTTTCCGATTCCCGTTCCTACCTCTTCATCAGGAGTAAAGCATACCCTGATGTTGCCGTGAGGACATTCAGGATGCTGCTGAAGATACTGAACGGTATCCATTATGATGGCAATGCCTGCCTTGTCATCAGCCCCCAACAGGGTTGTACCATCGGTAACGATTATGTCCTTGCCTTTTAATTTCGCAATGTCAGGATAATCCGCAACCTTGGTAAAGATGCCTTCACTTAATTCAATGTCCCCGCCGTCATAGTTTTCAATGATTCTGGCTTTGATATTCCTGCCTGATGCTGCATTGGAAGTGTCCATGTGAGCAAGGAATCCTACCGTATCACATTTTTTGTCCGTATTTGCCGGCAGTAAACCGTAAACAAAGCTCTTATCATCAACTTTTACATCCCGTACACCAAGTTCCTTAAGTTCTTCTTCCAGCTGATGTGCCAGAATGAACTCGTTTGGATTACTTGGGCAGACCTTACTGTCATCAGCTGAAGTCGTATCTACTTTCGTATATGATATAAATCTTTCAACAATGTCTTTCATAATGTTTCTCCTTTTATAATCATTTATCCCAAATCATTCATCTGCAGGAAATCCTTCAGAGCAATATGCCTTACCGTACTGGTTGAATAATCGATCTCATCGTTGGAAATCACAATTTTCTGATTAAGATTATCCAGTCCGGCAAAAGCTCCGAACTCTCTGTTATATGTTTTTTCTTCAGCAACTGTTAAGGCAACCTGAACAAAATAGGTCTTATTTCCTTTTTTAGCGATGAAATCTATTACTTTTCCGGCATTATCGTAAACTCTCAGATCATATCCCATAAACAACAGTTCATTGTATACAATGTTTTCCATATTATATGTCAGATCATATCTGTTTCCCATAACCATAATTGAATTCAGGGATACATCTTCATTGTAGAGTTTCTGATAATATGTCAGTTCCTTTTTTACCTTGTTTGAATACTGCCTGATGCTCTCTATTATATAGGCTTCTTCAAGGAAACTGATATATTTCAGTATTGTATTAATCGAACATGCACCGTAATTATCATTAATATACTTGTGAATTGAGCGGGCAGAGAAGATACGGCTGTTTGTTCTTAGAATATAACGGACAAAATTGGTGAACAAATCAGTTTTTCTTATTTTATAACGGTTTATCAAGTCGTTTATGACTATGGTGTTAACCAGATCATTCAGATATGTTTTCTGATCAGTAAGTGTGTCAAACTCTATTCTTTTTGGGAATCCTCCCCAGATAAGATAATCGGTAACTGTGACTTCTTTTCCTAATTCCTCTGCATATTCGTGAAGTTCTCTGTATACAAAAGGTTTTATTCTGAACGCAACATATCTCCCGGATAATTCACTGGTAAATTCACTGGACAGCAGTTTCGAATTTGATCCTGTAATGAACAGTGAATTATTGTGCAGTCTCAGGGATTTACATGCATCCAGCCAGTTTTCCATGTTCTGAATCTCATCAAAAAACAGATAGCATTTTCCCTCTTTTCGATTCTGTTCAACATAATCAATCAGCTGCAGTGGTGATTTTATGGCTGAGCGTACTGCCAGATCTTCGAAATTAAGATATATGATATTAGCGCTTTTTGCCCTGATTTCTTCCATGATCTGTTCTAAAAGAACTGTTTTTCCACATCTTCTGATTCCTGTGATGATTTTTATCAGATCTGATTCATAAAAACCTCTTATCCGGCTGATATACTTTTCTCTTTTTATCATTATGCTCTTCTCCTACCGTAATTATACTGAACAAAATTGTGTCCTTCAATATTTTTGTTCACTATTACTGAACGGTTTTCGTTTAAATTGAACTTTTGTTCAATAGAACTGATTTATAAAGAAAGCATTCTCCATAACAAGAACGCTTATTTATAAATCCATATTTTCTTTAAACATCTTCATCATCTCATTAGTAAGACTGTAATCAGATGGCTGAAGCACAATATCTTCTCTTTTCACCCATTCAGCATATTTCAGCTCTGACGGATCTATTCTGATCGAATCATCCCCATCAACATCACAATAGAAGCCCATAAGGATATCCTGAGCAATACCCCATGGCTGGGACTTATAATAGGTTATGTTTTTTACCTTAAGTCCGGTTTCTTCCATGACCTCTCTTCTTACGGTTTCCTCAACTGTTTCACCTATTTCCGTAAACCCGGCTACCAGAGCATTATGCCCATAGCCTCTGGCATATCTGGTCAGTAACAGCCTGTCACCGTTTCTGACTCCGACAATGACTGCCGGATTGATTCTTGGATATATTACATTACCGCACTGTGAACATCTTAAAGCCCTTTCCTTATCATCATATTCTGTTTTATGACCGCATCTGCCACAGTATCTGTTATCACTGTACCATTTCTCCAGATGCATGGCGGTAAAGGCTGCCAATGACTTATAGTTGGCGCTCACACGTTCCCTCAGAAAACTGTTAATAGCGTAAAAATCATATCCTTCCGGAATCTCAGAGACATTCTCCAGCATGAAATAATCATCCTCATCAATGGAAAACAGGTAAACCGCCTGACCTTTATTTCCCATCTCTCTGTAACTCGGGAAATACAGATTCCTGAGACTGTCATCATAATGGCACAGAATCTGTCCGTCCCTAACCACAAGTACCGGGCTGTCCTGCTGAGGCTTCTTATTTTCGTAATGATTGTTAAAAACATGCGGAGCAATATCCTGTATCATAGTCGTCACCTTTTCTCTTCTATATTATACAAAAATCATCCCTTGCATAGGGATGATAATTGACCTTTTACGCTAACTGAAGCTTATGCTTCTTCTGAATACTGCCATATACCAGCATAAATGACAGCAGATGAATTGCTCCGGTAATGATCCAGCTTAACGGATATGATACATACAGGCTTTCAATGTTCCGGTGAACCTGGAAATATGTGGCGATCCAGACAAGTCTGAAAATACATACTCCTGCCAGAGAAACAACCATTGGGAACATGGACTGTCCCATTCCTCTTAATGAGCCAACCAGCACATCCATCATTCCGCACAGGAAATACAGACGGCAGACAAATCTCAGCCTGATCATTCCGGCCGCAATTACCTCAGGATCATCTGAATAGATTGACAGCAGTGATCTGCCGAACACATATCCTCCAACCCCACATAATAGTCCGGTTAACAGAACGCATACCTCACAGACAAGCAGGATCTTTCTGATCCTGGAAACCTTCCCGGCTCCCAGATTCTGGCTGGTAAAAGTCAGACAGGTCTGATAGAAAGCACTCATGGCATTGTAGACAAATCCCTCAATTGAAGAAGCTGCCCCATTACCTGCCATTGTAACGGCACCGAATTCATTGACTGATGACTGAATCGCAACATTGCTGAGGGAGAACACCGTTCCCTGAATTCCTGCCGGTATGCCTACCTTGGAGATTTCCCATAAGGCATCCTTATCTATATAGAGATGTCTGATATCCAGTTTTACTGAACTGTTATCATTGATCAGAACATACAGGACAATTACCGCTGATATGTAGGAAGACAGTGAGCTGGCCAGTCCGACACCCGCAACATCCATCTTAGCCACAATGACAAAGAACAGATTAAGCAGAGCATTCAGGATTCCGGCAATGATAAGGGCATACAGTGGATTCTTGGTATCACCTCTGGCTCTTAAGGCTGCACTGACAAAGTTATAGACCATCGTTGCCAGCATGCCGGTAAAATACACTCTTAAGTATACGGTACTGAGATCAATTACATCATCAGGTGATTTCATCATGACCAGTAAAGGACGGCTGAACACCACGCCTAATACCGTCAGTATTACCCCGGCAAACAGAGCAATG
>CAMOMM010000006.1 GCA_946619805.1 uncultured Bacillota bacterium
TACCTTTACCAGCATCATTTCCAATGTGATCACACTTATCGTGGCACTGGTGGCCATGTTCCAGAAGAACTGGATCCTGGCGATCCTGGGCATTGTGCTGGTACCGCTGTTTACGATACCGACCCGTGCGGCCGGCAAGACCAGATGGGAACTGACCAGGGAATCACAGGCTGTTCACGATGAGGTCAACGGTTTGTTGAATGAAACCTTATCTGTTTCCGGTCAGCTGCTGGTCAAACTGTTCGGCAAGGAAGAATATGAATATCAGAAATATGAAAATGCCAACCGCCGCATGATCAACCTGAATATCAGGGAATCCATGGCAGGCCGCTGGTTCAGAGTAATATTGAGTACCCTGACCAGCATCGGACCTATGGCTCTTTATCTGGTTGGCGGCATTCTGATGATGCAGTACAACTCTGATCTGACAGTAGGTGACATTACCGTAATGGTATCACTGCTAGGCAGACTGTACGGTCCGGTTAACTCCTTACTGAATATTCAGACTGAGTGGATCCGTGCCATGGCTAATTTCACCAGAATATTCGAATATTATGACATGCCGGTGGAGATTGAAAACAAGCCGGATGCCATAATACCGGAAAAGGCTTATGGCAATGTTGACTTTGAACATGTCTATTTCCACTATGATCCATCCCGTGAGATCCTCAAGGATGTCAGCTTTACTCTTAAAAGCGGCAACAGTGTCGCCATCGTCGGACCTTCCGGTTCCGGTAAGAGTACCATGGTCAACCTTATTCCAAGACTTTATGACGTTACCGGAGGCTGTGTCAGATTTGACGGTGTCGATGTCAGGGATCTGGATCTGGCTTACTTGAGAAACAACGTCGGAGTGGTTTCCCAGGAAACCTATCTGTTTAACGGCTCAATAAGGGACAACCTTCTGTATGCCAAACCGGATGCCACGGAAGAAGAACTTATTGAAGCTCTGAAGAAAGCCAATATCTATGATTTCATAGAAGCTCAGGATGACGGTCTTGATACTATGGTCGGCAATCGTGGACTGAAGCTGTCAGGTGGTGAAAAACAGAGAATATCCATTGCCCGTGTCCTGCTGAAGGATCCGGCACTGCTGATCTTTGATGAAGCAACCAGTGCTCTGGACTCCATCAATGAAAACAAGATCCAGGAAGCAATTGAGCCTCTTATTGAGTCAAGAACTTCCATTCTTATCGCCCACAGACTTTCAACCATTCTTTCCGCTGATGAGATCCTTGTCGTCAAGGACGGTGAGATCGTGGAAAGAGGCCAGCATGAAGAACTTGTTCAGGCTGGCGGAGTCTATACCGAATTATATGAGACTCAGTTCAAGAAGGCTCTGGAGGTAATGGGAAAGGACAATGCAAAAGTCGGCTAAAAGTATGATATTCCGCATAGCGGCAATAATCCTGTATGGCTATCTTGCCGGGCATGCGATAGTTGAGCTAGCAATTCACCGTAACTTTGAGGTGTTCCTGCACAGTGAAGGAGCCTTGTTACGGGCTGAGCTGATCATGTTTATCGGATTATTACGGCATAATAACGGGCTGATCACCATTGCTCTGGCTGTACTTTCAACCGGCAACCTGATGCTGTCTTTAAGATATTTCAGGTCTCTGGCTGGCAGTGGTGTTAATCTGATGACAGTGTTACTGGTGCTCTACTACCGGCTGTATGCCGTTGTCTGTGCCTATATTCTGTATGTTCATCTGATTCATCCGGAAAACAGAATGAAAAGTGTGGCACTTATTATAACGGCTCATGTATTGCTGCTGGGTGTCAGATTTCTGTATGTCAGCGTATTCAATTCGGTCATTTATGGAGTGCTGCCTGTTAATCTGCTGCCTCAGCATGTAATGGCCTCCAGAGTGCTGTCAGGTGTGCTAATAGTCTTGCGGGCGACGTTGTGTGACGGTCTGTTTGCAGTTTCTGAAGATTAAAAAAGGTGTCGCGAGATACCTTTTTCTGTGCTTAGATTCTGATAAGTTTTGCCTTGTTAAGCCCTAATACCAGTAGCGGTATGACGATCAGCTGGATGATTATGCCCGGCAGAGCGGTAATGAAGGCGGCTGACAGCCAGGCCTGTAATGAGTAGGCTCCTGCTCTGAAGATCAGGGCGTTGAGAATACCGTAGGTAATTCGGCCGCACAGCATTGCGCCGATAAGAACACAATATATCTTAACGAGTGGATTTTTGGTTTTGATCACGCGGGACAAAAATCCGGTAGCCAGACCGTACATGGCCAGTTCACACAGCATACCAGGCAATACTGCGGCAGGGGGCATGTGGAACAGCAGATGTGACAGTAACGGTGTCAAGATACCGGCAGCCAGACCGAAGACCGGTCCAACGGCAAATCCGGCAACTAATACAGGAATGTGCATTGGCAGGAATACGCTTCCGGCATTTGGCACGGCATGGAAGGCCTGTGGAAGGGCAACTCCCAGGGCGATGAACATGGCAGTTAATACTAAATCTCTTGTCTTTCTCATAACTTTTATCCTCCTTGACAATAGAAAAGGAATATCATCCTTTAAACAATATTCCTTCTGGGATAAAGTTGATCTAACACTTCTGTGTTAACTGCCAGCTTCCTGCTGACGGTTTTATTATAGAATAATCAGCGGTTTCAGGCAAGTAATCTGTCCAGCTCATCAAGGGTCATCTCGATCAGATGAGACATTGACAAATCATCAACGCCGATGATGATGTTATCACATTTGTTGACCGGCAGCAGAAGTCTGACTGCCGGACTCTGGGCTACTGACTGAGCCATTATCGGGGTTATCTCACCGTAAAGAGCATCAGCGATTACAATTCCAATTGGTCCAATGATCACATCGGCATTACGGCTGTTGACGATTACCGGGTTTTCTCCGGTGACTGCGATGTCAGCACCGGCTTTAAGCATGTTTCCGGTGGCAACACTGTTGGTCCCGATGGCCGTAATGGTTACATTCTGATAGTTTTTCTTCTTTATGGCGGTGATCAGCTGTTTGCCGATGCCCCCGCCCTGGGCATCTATTACAAGTATTTTCATATTCTAATACTAAAACTTCTTTTCAAATGTTGCAATGACTGCATTGATGACAGCTGCTCTGAAACCTGACTGTTCCAGCATTCTGACTCCCTGAATGGTACTTCCGCCAGGTGAGCAGACACTGTCTTTCAGCACACCCGGGTGTTCTCCGGTTTCCAATAACATTTCAGCAGTTCCCTTAAGCATCTGGGCAGCATAGCGGTAGGCTTTTTCTCTTGGCAGACCCACTGCTACGGCACCGTCAGCCAGAGCTTCCACAAACATGGCAGCGAAGGCCGGTCCGCAGCCCTTGACACCGCCGGCATGAGCCATGGTGGCTTCATCAGATTCTTCAACCAGTCCTGACGGTTCCATCAGCTGATAGAAATATTCATTTTCTTCTTTAGTGACCTGATCATTTGTCACATACAGAGAAACACCGCTGCCCACGGCAGTCGGCATGTTAGGGGTAATGCGGATGATAGGCACCTTGCCGAAATGCTTTTCCAGCTTGGCCAGTGGGTTACCGGCCATCATTGATACTATTACATAGCGGTCCTTGCGCTGATCAAGTACCGGCATGATCTCTTCCAGCAGTTCCTCTACTCCCTGCGGTTCAATGCCCAGGAAGATGTAGTCAGCCTTCCGGGCTACTTCCTTGTTATCTACAACCGTACCGTTAACAATCTCAGCCAGCTTTTCAGCTTTTGTTCTGGTTCTGTTAGCTAACAGAATGGCATCGGCCTTGTGGCTTCTGAAAGCGGCTTTGGCCAGGGCTCCACCCATGTTTCCGGTTCCGATAAATCCTATTGTTTTCATATGACGATTCTCCTTATGTTCATATTATAACTGATTGGGATCACACTTATACGCAAAGTGCTCATGACGGGTCATTGGTCTTTTTTGCATCATTAGCGTATTATTTTTTATTCTTTTCCGGATGATAATATTATAAGATTCATTTATGAACGGGAATGGAAAGTTTACTCTGAAACATCTGGCGGTGATACTGCTGTGTTCTCTCAGCATCATCGGTTCAGTCGGCGTAGCCAATGCCTACGCTCTTTTCTATGCGCCAATGACTGAAGTATGGAACGTTTCCAGAACTGCTGCTACTTTCCATGTGACGGTAAGTTCGGTGGTTTCCGGTTTTGCCACTCCTGCTTTATCCAAACTGTCAAGAAAGATAAAGCTGAGATACATGTTTGTTGCGGGAACGATTCTGTATCTGATTGCCGGACTGGTTATTGCCAATGCGAAGAACATTACAGTAGGTAACGTTGCTTCGGTATTCAAGGGCATCGGAGGCAGCTGCATTTCCTTCATCTTTGTCACGGCCATCATCAATAACTGGTTCATTAAGAGCCGCGGTCTGATCCTGGGCATCATTCTCAGTTCCTCGGGATTGAGTACCTCCATCATGTCACCTGTATTGCAGGGTGTAATTGATAATCAGGGGTTCAGGGCAGCCTACATATTAACCGTCATGATAACGGTCTGCATGTGTGCTCCTTTTGCCCTGTTATGTCCGATAAAGCCGGAAGATGTTGGAGCTCAGGCGTATGGTTTACAGGCTGAAGGAGGAAAGGGCAGAAAATCTCTGGGTCTGGAACTTAGGTATTTCAGTGTTCTCTTTATTTCACTAATAACCATGGCAGCGGTGGGACAGGTGCTGCTGAACATGGTTTCTCATATTCCTTCCTATGCCATTACCAAGGGTTTTGGTTCCCAGGCTGGTGCCTGGCGGTTATCGGCGGTAATGATTGGCAACGTTGCCTTCAAGTTAATAGTCGGGGTCATAATTGACCGCTTTAATGTTCACATCGGATACACTACCGCTGTTATCTGCGGAATAGCTGGTGCCCGGATGATCCTGCTTAACGGTTCAAGCGCCATTCTGTTTGTACTGGCGGGTTTACTGTATGGGGCAGTGTATTCCTCGGTGATGGTCTGTGTGCCGAATCTGTATGGACAATATTATTCCGGAGCTTCCTACATGGATGCCTATTCCCTGTCCAATTTGTTCTGCAGTCTGTTTTCCTCGGCGGTATTTACCGTGGTCAATTATCTTTATGATGTTACCGGCAGTTATGATCTCTCCTTTGCCGGGGCCATTGCGGCCGGGGTCATCGGACTGGCAGTTGGAGTATTTCTGAGCAGAAAGTATTCAGGAAAAAGCGCATGAAAAAAGTGTCCGCAAAGGACACTTATGTTCAGGCTGATTTAATTACCTTATTACTTAGCCATCTTGGCCAGTAAATCCTTGATTTCACCCAACAGCTCTTCTGTTGTAGGTCCGGCAGGTGCTTCCGGTTCAGCTGGCTTTTCTTCAGGCTTGATAAGAGCAGCCTTAGCCTTGTTGATGGCCTTGATGAAGATAAACAGGCAGAATGCAGTTAAGATGAAGGTGATGACTGCAGTCAGGAAGTTACCATACATGATACCTTTATATTCCATTGAGGCCAGTCCTTCAGGGTTACCGAAGATCAAACCGAGAACAGGAACAAAGATATCTGCTACTAATGATCCGACGATTTTATTGAAGGCGCCGCCAATGATGACACCAACAGCCAGATCAATCAGGTTGCCGCCAATTGCGAAATCTCTGAATTCTTTAAAGAACTTTTTCATAATTACCCTCCTAAACGATTAAAACTATTTTAGCACACTGATGCTTTTTTTTCTATAAGATTAACTGGTCTTATGATATACTTATAAAGGCAATGGGCCTATAGTTTAATGGTAGAATTGTTGATTCCGATTCAACAGGCACCGGTTCGATTCCGCTTAGGTCCACCAGAAGCACTTAAAGCCTTAGCTTAAAGGCTTTTTTCTTGAAAATGAAATATACGGCAATTATCTTTGACCTTGACGGCACATTACTGGATACTCTTGATGACCTGGCTGATTCCGTGAATCATACCATGGAGGTTTTCGGCTGGCCTTTAAGAACCAGGGAAGAGGTCAGGGCCTTTGTCGGTAACGGTTTAAGAAGGCTGATGCAGCTTTCGGTTCCTGATGGAGAAAATAATCCCCGCTTTGAGGAAGCTGTCAGGGAGCAGGGCCGTTTTTATCATCTTAACTGCAATAACCGTACCTCACCTTATCCCGGCATAATGAAACTGCTGGAAAGATTAAGGGATGAAGGCTATAAGCTGGCCATTGTCTCCAACAAGGCAGACGGGGCTGTTCAGCAGTTAAGCAGTATTTATTTCAGAGATCTCATCAATACTTCCGTAGGGGAAAGTGCCGGGGTAAGAAGAAAGCCGTACCCGGATACGGTATTAAAGGTCATGGAGAATCTTAACATTGAAAAGCAGCAATGCCTGTATGTGGGAGATTCGGAAGTTGATATTGAGACGGCGCGCAACGCTGAAATCGACTGTGCTTCCGTATTATGGGGGTTCAGAAGCAGAAAACAGCTTGAAGACTGTCAGGCGGAAATGATCTGCAGCACTACAGAGGAACTATATGAATACATCAAAAACAAAGAATAAACTGTACGACAGCATTGAAGAATATATTGAGCGTAATTACTACTCTGAAAAGGTAGAAAAGATGAAGGCCAGACGGTACGATTCTTTCTATGGCTTAAGCGGAATGAGTCTGCTCAATACGGTTTCGCAGGAATATGATGAAGCTTCAGAACAGCTGAACCATACACCGTCGTATAACAGGGCAGGTCGCAGGCTGGAAGATGTTGTGAATAATCCTGAGGAAAGCTTCAGCAACATGGTACTGCGTCTGATTGACGAAAAAGGGCTGAGTGACGTGGAAGTCTATAAGAAAGCCGGCATTGACCGCCGTGTCTTTTCACGCCTCAGAAGCCGTAATGATTACCAGCCTTCCCGCAATACCGGGATCTTACTGGCGATGGCCATGAATCTTTCTCTTGATGAAGCCATTGATCTGCTGGGTAAGGCAGGCTACACTCTGTCTCACAGTTCACGTTCTGACCTGATCGTCAGGTATTTCCTGGAAAATGACAATCATGATATCCTGCTGCTGGATGAAGCCCTGGTGCATTTCGGAGAAAGGGCTCTTACTGAATGAAGGGAATAGTCAGAAAACTCATCATTGTTCTGATACTGACCTGCCGGCGGGCAGCTCTTTTCTATGTGATGGTCAAGAAAAAGATCATTGTCGTGAATGAGCTGTTTGTCAATAAGAACAGGGATGTCATCGGAGTTGATGTTTCCGAATATCAGATGGACATTGACATGACCAGACTTAAGGAACAGGGCATTCAGTTTGTTATAATCCGTGCCACGGAAGGAAGTCATTATGTTGATGACATGTTTCTTGTTAACTGGAAAAACGCCCATGAGGCTGACCTGACGGCCGGGGCTTATCATTTCTTCTCCTTTGATACCCCGGGTGCTACCCAGGCTGCCAACTTCATCAGTGCCGTTGGTGATCTTGAAAATGACCTGATTCCGGCTGTTGACCTGGAATTCTACGGCAACAAGCGCTGGGATCCTCCTGAAAAGGAAGACGTTGTCAGAGAGCTGCAGCGGTATCTGGACATTATGGGAAGACGCTATGGAGTAAAGGCCATGATCTATGCTTCCCAGGAGATCTGGGATAAGTATCTTGAAGGCAGTTTTGACGATTATCCGCTTTGGGTCAGAAATGTCTACTATCCGATTTCAGTCTCGCATGGTGATGACTGGGCCATCTGGCAGTACCGTGACACGGGCATGCTGGAAGGATATAGTGGCGGGGAAAAGTACATTGACATGAATGTACTCAATAACAGCGTTTCACTCAGTGACTTGATGATTCCGTAAATGTCGCCTGGGAAGTGACCAGGAGTAAAAGCATAAATGATATCCTCTGTTTGTAAGAAGAAACGGAGGATTTTTAAATGAAGAAAACAGAAACAGTATTTATTCTTGACCGCTCCGGTTCCATGGCCGGACTGGAGTCTGATACCGTTGGCGGCTACAATTCCATTCTGGAGAAACAGAAGGAAAGCGGAGAAGACATCAGTGTCACAACCGTGCTTTTTGATGACAGATATGAACTTCTTCATGACAGAACAGACATAAAGAAGGTAAAGCCATTAACTGAAAAGGAATACTATGTCAGGGGTACCACGGCTCTGGTGGATGCCATCGGCCGAACTGTTTCCCGCTTCAAGGGGCAGTTAAAGGACAGCAAAGCTGTTTTCATCATTACAACTGACGGCTATGAAAATGCCAGCAGGGAGTATGATGTAAGACAGGTCAGAAAGATGATCGAACAGCAGAAGGAAAAGGGCTGGGAATTCATCTTCATGGGTGCCAATATAGATGCCGTTAATACCGGCAGCAGTTTCGGTATTGCCCGTAATGTCAACTACCATCATGACAGCCAGGGGGTTCAGAGTGCCTACAGATCCATGGCCAGGGCTGTTGAAAGCTTCGTGGCTAACGGCAGTGTTGACGAATCCTGGGACCGGGAAGTCAACGAGGATTACAAGAGCCGTCTTTAAATGATATAATATTACCTGAAGAGGTGATATCATGATCAGTAAGAAAGAACTGGCCGCCATGGTCGACCATACCAATCTCAAACCTTATGCTACAGCTGCCGACATGAAGAAACTGTGTGATGAGGCAGTGAAGTATGGCTTTGCGATGGTAGCCATCAATCCGGCTCAGGTAGCCAGATGCAAGGAATATCTTAAGGGAACACCGGTACATGTCGGTGCTGCCATTGGATTCCCATTGGGACAGACAACAATTGCCGTCAAGGTGTTTGAGACTGAAGATGCGATCAAAAACGGGGCTGATGAGATCGACTATGTCATTAACCTTACCGAAGTCAAGGAGAAAAACTGGGCTTATGTAGAAGAAGAGATGCGCAGGATCGTTGACGTCTGCCGTAAAAACAACGTCATATCCAAGGTCATCTTTGAAAACTGCTATCTGAGTAAGGAAGAGATCAGAAAAGTCGCTGAGATCGCCTTAAAGGTCAGACCTGACTTTGTCAAGACCTCAACCGGATGGGGTGCAGGCGGAGCTACACATGAAGATATTGCGATAATGAAGGATGTTCTGGGTGATAAGGTCAAAGTCAAGGCTGCCAGCGGCATCAAGACATTTGAGCAGGCTCTGGGCTTTGTGGAAGACGGCTGCAGCAGACTGGGAACTTCCAGCGGCATTGCTATCCTGGACGGTTATCCTGAAAAGTAAAAAATACATTTAAAAGGCAAGACAATCGCTTAAAATAAGTGATTGTTTTTTTATATAAAACGTGTATAATATAAATACATGCGCTGGTGGCGGAATTGGCAGACGCGTACGTCTCAGACGCGTATGATAGTATCGTGCGGGTTCAAGTCCCGCCCAGCGCACCATTGAAAGCCGAAGGAATATGGAAAGAGTAGCACAGTTCGAGGCAGTATCCAGACAGCAGTTCTACAGAGACATGAGTGATAATTTTTCTATCGCCGATGTCGAAAGCGAGAATGTCTACCGCAATGTCAGGATGCCGAAGCGAGCAACCTCGGGAAGTGCCGGATATGATTTCCATATTCCTTTTAACTTGGAATTAAGCAGCGGTAAAAGCGTCAGGATCCCGACAGGGGTAAGATGCCGCATGCTTCCGGGCTGGGTATTGCAGATATTCCCGCGCAGCTCCCTTGGTTTCAAGTACAGAGTTCAGCTTGACAATACCGTAGGAATCATCGATTCCGATTATTATAACGCCGTTAATGAAGGACATATCATCATTAAGATCACCAACCACAGTGACGTTACACTTTCACTGAAAGCCGGCGACCGTTTTGCTCAGGGCATTTTTGTCCAGTATGGGATCACTTTTGACGATGAGACTACCGATGTCAGAACCGGAGGTTTCGGTTCCACTGACAGCCAGAAGGTCTGCGTGGAAAAAAGAGATCTGCCCGGCGATGAGTTCATCTGGGATTATGAAAACAGCGATCCGGAAACCGTAAAGGTCACACTGGAATACCGGGGACAGGATAAGAAAAATGAGAACATCTTCCGCTTCTGCTTTACCGGTTTACAGAAAGGTGAAGCTGAGGTACGCCTGGTACACAAGAAGATCGGTGAGGAACTGGTTGACAGTGAACAGAAGTTCAGAGTCATCGTTAATGAAAACAGAGAGGTTACCTTACTGTAGCTTTTCTGTGATCAATAGATCAGGGGGATTAATCATATGTCAGGCATGGAATTAGTTAAAAAGGTCTTTTTTGACATCATGCACATGTTTGCGGTTTTTGGCCTGCAGAACATTGTGGCGATAATACTGCTGCTGGTGTGTCTGAAGAACATTATTGTGGCACTCTGGAAGAAGGAGTACACCAGTCTGATCGTTCCGGGTATCCTGATGCTGTATCTGTGCTACTCACTGTTTACTCTGGGCGGCAACATCAGACTTATTACCATGCAGTATGGGCATCCGATAACGGCATATACCTTCCCGGGCAAGATCATTGAAAAGCAGGAAACTGGCGGTAAATTCATGAAGTATACCGTAAAATGCGATACCGGGAAAACTGAGTATGACGGCAAGCGGATAATGCCGCAGATCGATGTCTTCAAGTTCGGACCGCTGTACTATTCAGTGATCTGGAACAGCAGAGTCTAGCAGGAAAAAGGGGATGGCAGCATCCCTTTTGTGTGATTTATTCCCATATTGTTTGATACTGATAACACAATTGGTTAATATAATTAAAATGAAGTATTACGAGGTGAAAAGCCATGAACATATCCAGGTTTATAAACAGTGTCAGTGAAACGGTCCGTAAGAGCTTTGCGCGCTTCCAGGCTACGCTGGTTTACAGCGGTATTCTGACTCTCTATATCTGCTATCTGATAATAATCGAAGATTCCGGTGATGAATCTTTCAATATCGGCATGGGGCTTCTGATTGCGGCATTTATTTCATTATTGCTGAAGGTCATCGATGAAAACCTCAGAGAGGTTAATAATGCTGTTACCTATGGGGTTTCTGCTCTGGCCGGGGTAATAACCTATCTGGCGATAAAACTCACTGACCAGTCGCTGTACTGCGCCATGGCCATTGTCGGAGTGATCCTGTTAACGATCTGTATCATCATGTACAGTCTTTACCGCAATCACGATGAAAGAAAGATGTTCCCGCATCTGTTCAGATCAGCCTTCTTTTCCGTGATGGTCAATTCCGTACGGTTCGGGGGCATCATCATAGCCTTACTGGCATTCCACTACCTGCTGGTGGAGATCGATGATCTGTTTGAAAAGATCCTGCCGATCCTGTTTGTCCTGTTTGAATGCTTTGGCCTGTATGTGATATTCATTTCATACCTGCCGGGGAAGGATGATGAGGTAAAGTCCTTCCGCGCCTATGACATCATTGTTTCCAAGGTCGGGCTTTGGGTATATCTTCTGTTAATTGCGATCCTGTATGGCTACATCATCAAGATAATCGTTACCTGGAGCATGCCGGTAGGACGACTCAACTGGTTTGGCTCGCTGGCTCTGCTGTTCTATGTCTTCTTCTATCTCAACGTGGATGAGGAAAGCGGAACCCTGCAGAGACTGTTTGTCAGATATGGTGGTTTAATGTTACTGCCGGTAGTGGGAGTACAGCTGTTTGCCATCTACATCAGAGTCCATGCCTATGGCCTGACGACCTTAAGATATGTGTCATTGTTATTGATTGCTGGAGCTCTGCTGTTTGTGTTCAATTCCATCATCAGAAAGAAGATATCACTGGTATTTATCGGCATGGCAGTCATTGTGGTCATCGGGTTAATGTCACCGCTTAACATAATTGACGTTCCCAACATGAACCAGGAAGCCAGACTGAAACGGGTATTCCGCGCAAACGGCATGCTGGATGGCAATAAAGTAATAAACTACGGTAAGGAAGTGCCTTCGGAAGATGCGGAAAAGATCGTCAGCGGTCTGGAATACTTCGGGTATCCGGAGGGCAGAGTCACGGAGTTTGTCAGCGGCCTTAAGGATCTTGATCCGGCTGTCTACTATTCTTCCGGTCAGCCTTCCACCAATTACGATTATCATGACTTCTTCTGTGAAAACAAGGAGATATCGGTGGAGGGATTCAGTACTGCTGAAATGAGGTATGATTATCTGGATAACTCCGAAGCGGACTATCTGAAGGATTATTTTACCGATCTTGTTGCCAATTATGGGCAGGGAAGCCTTACCAGTGATATAATGACTTATGACAGGGATGATAATACCCGCATGGTATTCACCAGCATTCATCTGACATATAATGATGGTGTGCTGGAATATGTATCGATCGAGTATTATCTGTTAAGGAGGTAACCTGATGAAAATCGCAGTCGCAAATGATCATGGTGCAGTTGAACTGAAGCATGAAATCGTCAAGTATCTGGAAGCTCAGGGACATGAAGTCATCAACTTCGGTGTTGATGTAGCTGAGTCTGTAGATTATCCAATCCAGGGACTCAAGGTAGCCAGAGCAGTAGTGGATGGCGTAGCTGAAAGAGGCATCGCCTTATGCGGAACCGGCATCGGCATTTCCATTGCCTGCAATAAGGTAAAGGGCATCAGAGCCGTTGTTTGCAGTGAACCGTTCTCTGCCAAGCTGTCCCGCCAGCACAACAATTCCAATGTTCTGTGCATGGGTGGACGTGTTGTCGGTCCGGAACTGGCCAAGATGATCGTTCAGGAATGGCTGGATGCCGAGTTTGAAGGCGGCAGACACCGGAGACGTGTCGGAGAGATTCGGGAAATCGAGGAAACAGGAACAATAAAGGAAGCCTAAACGGCTTCCTTGTTT
>CAMOMM010000007.1 GCA_946619805.1 uncultured Bacillota bacterium
TCTTCTGCAGAGAAACATTGCGGATGATCTCACCGACTGTTCTTTTACCATCAATGGCATTGATCAGAGCATCCTGAATACGCATTACCGCAAACGGATTATTACCAATATTCTTCATGAACTCTTCCAGAACCCTGCCATATCCCAGGGCAGCATAATCGCTTAACTGCTGAATAGGCCCAATGAAATTACGCTTATATACCTTGATAAGACTGTCATCAGCAGGATATTCATCCTTAAGACCATAAACTCTGATCCACTGGTCAAACATGGCGGCAACATGAGCTTTTTCACTGCTGACATCATAACCCGGAACCAGTTTTACAGCACTCTCACAACAGGATACAAAGTAGTCCTTAAGCTGATACATGGCAGAACCGAACATTACCTTATCGATTTTCCCGTTAAGATACTCTGTATACAGACGGTTCTTTTCCATAATCATGTTCTCTTCCAGTTTGGCAAACAGATAAGGAACATCTTCTGCCTTCATATTAGCCAGATTATAGGCAAAGTTTATCGCTGTCAGACAGGAATACTTCAGTACTGCCGGATCAATGACATCCAGAGTATCCGTAGCAGTATGATAGTTGAGGTCAGGCCACTGTCCCAGCATGCAGCAAGGAATGTTGATGGTAGGATCACAGTATACCGTATGGTCAGAACCTCCTGAATGAGGTTCTGCTCTGTGATTGGTCAGGGCAACCGGATCATCAGATAATGAGAATGCCTCCCTGCCGGCAAAGTCCATGGCAATCATGCACAGTTCATTGTTAAGAGCCGGGGTAGACAGCGGAGTCTTGGTCAGAGTGATAGGGCCATAGAATCTGGTCTGCTTGCCGCCAACCATGTCGAGGTTCATTGCACCAAGTCCCTTTTCATAGTCAGTATGGTCGCTGAGATATGCAAATGTACCGGTAAACTCAGGAATAAGAGTCAGCTTAATGGTATGCTGAGGCTGTTCTATCTTTCCTTCTTTTATAAGTCGGTTAATGACATTCATGGCTTCCAATGTGGCTGAAACACCCGAAGCATTGTCATTGCATGAACTTCTCGGATGGCATAAATGAGCTGACAGATATACTGTCTTATCATCCCTGCCTTCAATGGTAACTTCCACTACCTCAATATGACCATTGTACAATGCTGAGTCAATGTATGGCTTAACCTGCAGGTAGCCTCCGTCTTTTGCCATTTTTTCACGGCACATCTCAGCCAGCTTATCACCCATTCTCGGTGACAGTACAAAGCCTCTGCCTTCAGGTTCCCCTTCGGTATGAACCGGCCAGTATGAACTGTAAGTCAGTGAATCATAGAGTTCGGCACGGGTTCTGTTCTTGGTTTCCATGATGAAATCTGTAACAATGCCCAGAGCTCCCTTTTCATAGATCCAGCCTGATGCTCTGACCGAGCCTCTGAAGAAGGCAAACTTACCGGTCAGATCAAGACCATCATAAGCAGAAGGATCATTGCCCTTATCCAGCAGGACAAGATCAACAGGGTCATTTCTCCTGTCAATCGGATAACTCTTCTGAATTACGGAAATGGCTTCAGCTGAATAGTCCGCCAGACGCATCTCAGGATCTACCAGATCCAGGGTAGCCTGCTTAATTGACCATTCCTTGAACATCTTGCTCTGAAGATACCAGACATCCGGATCAGCTTCATATGAAAGTAACTTGGCATTAAGACCATATTTCTCACAGATCTTCATTACATGTTCAGCTGCTTCCCTGTACATCGGAGAAGCCTGAATTCTATGGAAATTGGATACTTCCTTCACGACATTAAGCAGTCTTTTTTCTGATACTGCTTCCCTGAAAATCAAAGGTTCCTGCATATTATCCTCCTCAAAAAATAAATAATAATTGGTTATATTTTAGCATCGTTGTCATTATCACCACACAGAATTGACCGGAAAGATTGAAACTGCTGCAAAACATACAACCGCGAAACAGCCCATAAGAAAAACGCCTGTATTTCAACAGACGCTTTTTTCCTATTTCCAGTTGATTCTGGTATCATCCGGCCAGTTGATCGCACCCCGCAGATTGCAGTCATACCAGCCTGCATACAGGAGTTTTTCATTATCGTACACTCCCAGCAGAATGAAGCTCCGGTAATTATGTGTCTTTACTACGGTCAGATATTTTCCATCATAATAATACTTTGATCTCATTATACTTAAGTCAAAATTATTATGCGATTCATCACAGGCATTATCCATTACTGTACTGTCAGTATTTATTTTTAATTCATAATTGCCGTTGCATAGCTGATACAGTTTTAAATAACTGCCTTTTTCATTTATAACCAGATAATCATCTTGCATATATATATCAGTTTTGTCACCGGCTTCACCGACAGACAGCTGCTGTAATAGATCCCCTTTATCAGAGATAACTTTCAGCCACGTTTCGTCTTCTTTTTCAGTAACAAGAACCAACTTTCTCCCTGCTTCGTCATAACTTAAGGCTTTTACCATTTCATTTTCATCCATTGAATAAAACAGATCTATGTTATCTGCATCAATGTCAATGCCGCTGTATTTATATACACCTTTGTAGTTATTTTGCTCCACATTGCCATAAGGGATCCTGAAAATACCATATCCCCGGCCAAATTCAACCGTGCTTCCATCTGTGCATCGATTATTTACATAGAAATATATCATATTGTCACTGCAGGTGCTCATCGTTTCAACACGATATCCGATACTGCTCCCGAATGATATTCCATGATTGATGACATCAATGCTGATGGTTTCGTTTTCAGGTATTCCGATTTTCAGGAACTCTGTAAGTTTCCTGCTGTTATATGATTCTATGGAATAAAGACCGGTATTATTGTCATTTTTATCATAGAAAACACTCTGTCCATACTTTCTGATCAGCTCTTCATCATTAACTGAGAAAAAGCACCATAAAGGATAATACTCATAATAATCTTTAATATAGATTGTTTTTTCATATTCCTGACCATTAACACTGTCATGAGTGATTTCTTTCATAACTGATGCTAATTCCGCATCATCCGGGCTTATGTTATCCATAAGGTTCAGAGTTACCTTATCATTGTAATGTCTATGCTCTGTTTTATTTGCAGGCTGTACCTCTGACTTACTGACAAAACCATTTTGTGTAAACCTTATATCATTTTCCCAAACAATGTTTTTATGATATCCCAGTATATCAAAATGCAATTCAAGACCATTAAGTACCGAAGAATCTCCATATATGTTCCTTTGAGAAAACTCAACATCATTTCTATGGGAGGAGATTTCGCTCAGCGCTTTATATGTTCCAAAGGAACTGATCAGCAAAACTGAAAGCAGTACAAGTAATGCTTTATTCATCAGCATCATTCCTTCCCGTTATGCGATTTAATGCCTTACTTACACGGTCTTCTTCATAATGGTAGTTTTCCTTAACGTAATCTGTCAGAGAAACACCTCTTTCTTCCAGTTCTTCAATATGAACATCACCAATGATTCTTCCTTCCCTGATCAGAATGGCACGGCTGATGAATCCGGCAACTTCTTCTATAAGATGGGTAGACAGAAATATCGTTTCATTCTCGCCTATTATTCCCATTAACACCTTATAAAAGTCTTCTCGATTCAGCATGTCACTTCCAGAGAAAGGTTCATCCATAAAAATGTAATCAGCTCCCTGGCTTAATGCCAGAATGACTTCAAACTGATTCTGCTGTCCATTGGAAAGTTTCTTTATCGGTTTGTCCATAGGTAGATTGAAAAACTCCATCAATCCATCAAACCTTCTGTCCATGAAAGTGTCAAAGTGCTCTTTATAAAACTCTCTGTGTTCCGCAGCATTTATTTCCGGGAAGAATGAATGCTCGCTGGTAGCAAAAGACAGTTTACCGATATTCTTTCTGTTTATCTTTTCCCCATCAAGCAGGATTTCGCCCTTAAAAGGAATAAACCCGAATACTGACTTGATAAAGGTTGTTTTCCCTGCCCCGTTTTCTCCAAACAGGCCAATGATTTCTCCTCGATTTATTGTCACACTGACATCATCAAGGGCTTTAACATTACCATAAGATTTACTGACGTTTCTGATTTCAATCATATAAATAACCTCCAGAAGTCTATGCCGTGATATTCAGGCAGATATGTCGGTGGCGTCTGATTAAGGTACGTGGCAACAAATCCCGCTAATTCCAGCATTGAAATGATAAACATTAGTACAAAGAGAAGAACCGGTATGGCAAAACAGCGTACATGTAATTCCCATGGCCTGCCCGTTCTTCTGATCGTATATATTGACATTGAATCCTGATAGAACGACCTGTAATGAGCATAAACAAGACCTATGCAGACAGTCAGAAACACCGGAACTGTCCAAAAGATACCTTTCAGCAGCACATTTATATCAGGTATTTTATTAATAACTCCACTGTAATGTCTCTCTACAGTAGCATCGATGATTTCTGCACTTAACATAGTTGAAAAGTTAGAGTTGCTTATTGTCACAAGAATGAACATCATCAGCAGCATCAGTCCTATTTCTTCCCATATCATTTTTCTGCTTAACATAGGTGTGATTTTCTTCATCATGACAATTACCTCCGTTTCCCGTCATGAGTCAGCTGCAGAGCTAATACAAAACTTGCTGAAACGACTAAAACGGCGAATAAAACAACCAATATATATTCGTAGTTCCGTATTTTGTTAAGATTTACGATAAACGGAACCAGAGCCGTCGTGCCAAAATCCCATTTATCATACCTTTGTCTGACAGCCCGACTGGCTGAACAGATACCTCCCAAAATTAACATGACGGGAGTTATCAGCCACTGTTTGTCTGTAAACATTGGGGCTAACACCAGTAACGTACTGTTTGACATGAATTCAGCGAATACGTTTACTGCAGATTCATATCCCAACGACATATAAAGACGGTACAAAACATAAATCAGCATAAGCTGGTACAGGTATACCGCAATCAGATTTACCGTATAGGCCAGACACTGCAGCAAAAAGGCAGATCTTTCCGATATTCTTAGCCTCTGATATGTATAGGCATATCTGGAAACTTTATTTTTCTGGAGCATGTTTCCCAATACCATGAGAATACATCCCAAGGCAAAAATCAGGCTCACATGGCACTGATTGATAAGTTCGGAAAAACTGCTCACTTCTGCTATTCTGAGAAAATAAAGACCAAGATCAGCCACGGTCATAAACAACAGCACCAGCAGCAGCCTTTTATATGTCTCAGTAAAATACAGTTTCAGTACCGAAAGCACTTTATTCATTGTCTGCGTCCTCCCAATACTCTTCCAGCAGCTCGATTGCCTTCTGCTGAGAAATATTCATCTGTTTAAAATATTCCGTCATTTTCCTTATTTCCCCTTCCAGCAATTCCAGTTTGATCCTGTTAATACTTTCGTCATCAGCAATTATTACTGACCCTGACCCCTGCAGAGTTGTGATCAATCCCTCATCTTCCAGCATTTTGAAAGCTTTCTGCACCGTCATGGGATTTATGCCAAGCAACGCTGAAAGATATCTTCTTGACGGAAGAACATCACCTTTGACAATTGTACCTGCCACACATCCCCTTTTGATGTAATTCATTATCTGCAGATAGATTGGAACTCCATCTACGGGGCGGAAACCTTCAAATGAAATCATTTATTCTTTTTACTATTCCCCTCAACTGTATTATAGGAGTAATACACTATGATGTCAACTGTATTATGTGAATAATACAGTATACTCATAAAAAAAAGAACCTGCATCAGTAGATTCTTCCATTAACAGTTATCAGTTATCTGATTTCCCTGATCTTTCCTTTATGGTATTGATTAGCCATACACCTGATTCCTTGAAATCTTCAATGGTAAAATCCTTGGTTTTAAGCGAATCTCTGTTCAGACAGGCACACGGTTCAGTTATACGGGAGAAGTTCCACATTACATAGCTGATGCCGCTTTCTTCAAGAAGATCGATCCAGAGATCACCCTGCCGGGTATCAACCGGGAATCCCCCGCTTGAAGCGGTAACGCCGAATTCCGATACAAACAGAGGAACACCCTTTTCAACGGCTTTCTTTACTCTGTCGCGGGAATCCTGTTTATGGCTGGCTGAATAGAAGTGCAGCGCATATAGCAGGTTTTCATAATTCAGAGGATCAGAAGCCGGTGAGTCAACATCCGATGACCAGTCAGGAGTACCGACGATGATGACTGAATCAGGGTCATTTTCTCTGATTATCGGAATGATTACATTAGCATATTCCTTTACATCATTCCAGGTACACTTGTTTGGTTCATTGCAGATCTCATAAATAACGTTGTTATGGTCTTTAAACTTCTTTGACACCTCATCGAAGAATACCTTGGCTTCTTCAATGAACTGATTTGGATTGTTGTCTTCCAGAATGTGCCAGTCAATGATTGCATACATGTCCTGGTTTTTGCAGTATTCCACACTGTCGATGACATCCTGCATCAGTGAAGGCTTATCTCCTCCGGTACAGTAACCTGCATTGCCTACACCCCAGGTATACAGGGCTATTCTGTAAACATTGCAGCCCATGAAATGGGATATTTCCTTAAACGTGTCATCGCTGATATACATGTGTGACAGTGCCACACCGGGATTGGATACACCTCTTAACATGACAGGCTCACCTGACTGTGAGCACAGTTTCCCGTCCTTTACCTGCAGCATTCCCGCTGAAGAAGGACGGTCCTTGCCGTCAAATGATTTCTTTTCCGATGGTGTGCATCCCGTTATCATTAACAGGCATAGCAGTAATAGCAGTATTTTCTTCATGTTTTTCTTTCCATAAGTGCCCCGTTAGGACAGGGCACTTGTTTATCTTTTAGTATTCAAGATTATGCTGATCTTCCCTGGAGAAGACATGAGCAACGTCACCGGTGAAGGCCAGTTTCAGCTGCTTGCCGTCATAATTGACCTTTCTGCCTTCGGTAGGAACAATGCAGATGACATCCTTGCCGTCAACAGTCATGTGGAGATGCAGTGAAGAACCCATCAGTTCAGATACTTCAACCTGACCGTTTATTCCTTCTTCAGCAATGGTCAGATGTTCAGGTCTGACACCCAGAGTCACAGGCTGAGCCTTTACATCATTCTCTTTCAAACGTAACTGCTTATCTTCTGCCAGCTTAACGCTGATGCCCTTGGTCTCAACATAATAGCTGCCTTCTCTGATGACCAGTTCGGCATCGAAGTAGTTCATCTGCGGAGTTCCGATGAATCCTGAGACAAACAAATTGGCAGGATGATCGAATACTTCCTGAGGTGTACCGATCTGCTGAATGTAGCCATCCTTCATGACAACAATTCTGTCACCAAGGGTCATGGCCTCGATCTGGTCATGGGTAACATATACGAATGTGGTATTGATCTTCTTTCTTAACTTGATGATCTCTGAACGCATCTGGTTACGTAACTTGGCATCCAGGTTACTCAGAGGTTCATCCATTAATAATACCTTTGGATTTCTGACGATGGCACGGCCAATGGCAACACGCTGTCTCTGACCGCCTGATAAGGCCTTAGGCTTACGGTCCAGATACTGAGTAATATCCAGAATTTCAGCTGCTTCTCTGACTTTTCTGTCAATCTCTGCCTTGTCAACATGCTTGATTTTGAGGGAATATGCCATGTTGTCATAGACAGTCATGTGTGGATACAGAGCGTATGACTGGAATACCATGGCAATGTCTCTGTCCTTAGGTTCAACATTGTTTACCAGATTACCGTCAATGTAGAGTTCACCGCTGGTGATCTCTTCAAGTCCGGCGATCATTCTCAATGTGGTGGATTTGCCACATCCTGAAGGTCCTACCAGTACGATGAATTCCTTGTCCTTGATGTCGAGATTGAATTCCTGAACGGCTACAACACCCTCATCAGTGATCTGAAGACTGACCTTCTTCTCTTCTTCGCCTTCCTTAGGCTGCTGACGGAATTTTCCTCTGCCTTTTTTTCTGCTTTCGTTATCTGTATATATCTTCTTTATGTTCTTAAGTAAAACTTCTGCCATAATAATTCTCCTTTAACCCTTAACACTTCCTGAGGTTACACCCTTGATAATTGACTTGGACAGTATTACGTAAATAATCATTACCGGTAAGATGGCCATGACCATCAGCATGTATACCTTGCCCATGTCGAACTTAGTAAAGTCAGCACTTCTCAATGTGGCGATCATTACCGGAACGGTCTTTTTCTGTAAGTCGTTCAGCAGTAATGAAGGCATGAAATAGTTATTCCATGATCCGACAAATGAGAAGATCATCTGAACGGCAATTGCCGGTTTCATTATTGGAAGTACGATTTCGTTGAAGATTCTGAACTCGTTGGAACCGTCAATTCTGGCGGCTTCAACCATTTCCAGAGGCAGCGTAGCTTCCAGATACTGTCTCATGTAGAAGTAAACACTTGGAGCAGCAATGCTTGGAATTATCAGCATCCACAGTTTATTGGTCAGATGATACTTGAAGGCCAGTTGAATGAATCCAACAGCCGATACTTGAGAAGGGATCATCATGATTGCCAGAATGAACAGGTGAACAGCCTTCTTGTATTTGAAGTCGTATACATATGTTCCATAAGCTGTCAGTGCTGAGAAGTATGAAGTAAGTACAGCTGACAGTGAAGCAACGATGAAGCTGTTCTTCATGCCTACCGGAATGCTGATGTTGGTATCATGCCAGGCATTTACAAAGTTCTTTATTGTATTTCCACCAGGAATCATGGTAAACCCTGCCTGCAGCTGAGCATTTGAACGTGATGCATTGATAAACATCAGGTAGAAGAAGAACAGGCACAGGAATGTCAGGAAAATGAGGATTCCATAAACCACCAGGCGGGAAATTAGCAGTTTGATGGCTGCAACCGTATTAATGTCTTTTTTCATGTCTTATTTCCCCCTTACTTCTTACTGATCGTCTTGAAGACGAAGGTAGACAGGATGGCTGTCATAATGAATAACAGTACTGATACCGCACCGGCCATACCATAGTTCTTGGAAATGCCCAGGAAGGTATTCAGATACATTATCAGTGTCATGGAAGTGTTATTCGGTGTTCCGATACCATTGGTAAGTACCTGAGGTACGTCAAACATCTGAATGCCGCCGATCATGGAAGTAATGAATACATAGATGAAGATAGGCATCAGTAACGGCATGGTAATGTTGAAGAATACCTGAGTTGATGAAGAACCGTCCAGACGGGCTGATTCAAACAGGCTCTCATCAATGCCCTGGATACCTGCCATTAACAGGATCGTCGTATTACCAAACCACATCAGGAAGTTCATCAGAGCTATCAGGCTTCTGACCGTGACCTTCATGGCCAGGAAATCAATTGCCTGATCAGCCCAGCCGGAAGCCAGGATTATCTGGTTGACCGGGCCAACCTTTGAGAACATGGCGAAGAACAGCATTGAGAATGCGGAAGCCATGATCAGGTTTGGCATGTAGATGACTGTCTTAAAGAACTGCTGTCCCTTGATGTTCAGTCTGGTGCTTGTAAAGAACAGTGCCAGCAGCATTGCTATGATAAACTGCGGAACGGCACCCATGACCCACAGAATAAATGTGTTTACCGTATACTTGACGATTGGAATGAAACCGGAAAGGTTCGGGGTGAACAGCTTTGCATAGTTACCAAATCCGACGAAATTCGGCCCGATTATGTTAAGACCATCACGGTAATACTCAAAAAAACTGTTATATACGGTCAGAATCTGAGGATACAGAGTAAAGATCGCATAGACGATAAAGAAAGGGATTATGAATATGTATCCCCACTTGGCATAGGATATGGATCTTTTCTCTTTTGTTTTCTGTTTTTTATCCATCTTAATACCTCTCTGCTTTATTTCTTAAATAAGCAATCAGCCTGTGCTTATTTAAGAAACTGTGGCAGGCTCCAATAAGCCTGCCACAGAACCTTGATTAAATATTATTGCCTATTATTCAACAGTGATGCTTGGATAAGCAGTCTTAATGTAATCCTTGAAGTTAGCAATTGCTGTATCCTTGTCTACTTCGCCCTTCAGGTATTCCTGGAAGTACTTCTGTAAACCTTCGTTGCAGCCCTGATCATATGGTGTAATATGTTCGAACTTGATGTTCTTAGCTAATTCTGCGAAGACTGTTACATCGTTCTGATTGCCTAAGAAAGCATTGCCATATGTTGAATCAGCAGCGAGCTTGTTGTTAACAATCTGATTGTTTGAGAACTGAGCTTCGTTTTTGACTAACTTTTCACATACATCAGCATTATTGATGAAGGTGTTCATGATATCAGCAACCATTGTAGGGTTGTCTGTGCCTGTAGCTGCGAGCATCCATGTGCCGCCCCAGAAGTGAGCCTGAGGGCCCATGCAGATAGCCCAGTCACCGAAGCATCCCTTTTCAGGATCCTGTGCATTGCCCATGCAGAAGTTGAAGTACCAAGCTGGGCCGAAGAAGCACATTGACTTGCCTGAAGCGAACATTTCGTTTGTCTTTTCAGCATCCCATACACCGGAAGCGTTTGCAGCATAGCCTTCCTTGACATACTTTTCAGCCTGTGCCATCCATGCTTCAATGTTAGCATCGAATGTTAACTTGCCGTTTTCAACCCAGGCAGAAGTAACGTTGTTAGAGAATACACGGTATGTATCCATTGGTGTAGCGATCATGTAGTAGCCTTTGCCCTTTGCTGTTTCAGCAACTGCATCGAACTTATCCCATGAAGATAATGCTTCCTGAACTGCAGTTGGATCATCTGTTCCTAAGACTTCCTTAGCGATTGAACGTCTGTAGATCAGAGCTGATGGGCAGCACTGGAACGAAACGCCCTTTACAACACCCTTTGAATCAGTAGCAGCCTGTACTGTGTACTTGTAAGTATTTGAGAAATCAGTAACGCCAATTGACTTAACATCCATTGTTGCTGAAGAATCAACATACTTGATAATGTAGTCTGCCTCTGCGAGGAACATATCGACCTTGTCATCAGCTGCAGCTGTTTCCTGAGCTAATAATGCAGCATCTAATGCATCCTGATAAGCCATGTTATCTGATACATAAGTCGTACGCTTGATTGTGACATCGCCTTTCTTAACTGTGAAGTCATCAACCTTTTCATCAGCATAGTACTTGACTAAGAATCCCCAGAATTCATCATTCCATGTCCAGAGATTAAATACCTTTCCTTCTTCTGCTGGTTTTGGCTCTGGATCAACTGGCTTTGTGCAGGCTGCCAGTGAAACAACCATTAACACTGCGAGAATAGCACTTAATAACTTTTTCATATTTTCCTCCTTCGTTAATAAGCTTTGTTTATTCCTTTTTTATTGCGTGCAGTTTTATCAACTGCTTACTGCCTTATTTCCTTTACCGTATTGCCTTCAATCAGCTTTCCGGCAACTACGGAATGTTCACATATCCCTGTTGGGTTTTCAATTGCGTCTACCAGTCTGCGGCATGCTATCCTTCCCAGAGACACAGCGTCCTGTTCATAAGTTGTCAGCCCGACAAACTTGGCCATCCTGATTCCGTCGTATCCGATTACCGAGATGTTGTCAGGCAGAGGATTCTTTTCCTCACCCATGCGGGACAGTGCTCCGATCCGTGAATAGTCATCCGGGAAGATGATGCATGTAGGTCTGTCTTTCAGAGCCAGCAGCTGTTTGACTTTTTCGTAACTCAGATCAATATCGTGATACTTGGCTTCGATAACATAATCTTCATTAACAGGTATTCCCATTTCTCTGAGAGTGCTGTAATATCCCATGACTCTCTTCTTGGTAACGTCTGTTCTTTCGCCGTGGATGAAGGCGATCTTTCTGTGCCCTTTGGAAATGGCATACTTGACCAGATCTCTTAACCCCTTGGTGTTATCAGATATTACTGAAGAACAGTTGTTATAAGAATAGTCGATGGAAACCCGCGGGATGTCTGAATCAACAAGTTCCAGTACCTGCGGATCCATGAAGTCTGCAGATACAATGGCAACTCCATCGAAGTTTCTGTATTTGCAGTGCATCAGATATGTTGAATCCTGCCCGGCAAATCTGTTGTTAATGAAGGTTATGTCATAACCGCTCTCTTCGGCTGCCTTCTTGAAGCTTTCGAGAATTTCCGAGAAATACTCGTGGGCAAGTCCGGCAGACATGCGGTCTATGAACAGTACTCCGATATTGTAGGTTCTGTTTGTCTTCAGCGCTCTGGCTGAGGCATTCAGCATGTACCCCATTTCCTCAGCAACTTTTCTTATCCTGTCCCTTGTCGGTTTGGAGATGTCAGGCTTATCGCTGAGAGCTTTGGAAACCGTAGCAACTGAAACGCCACAACTCTTGGCTATTTCTTTCATTGAAACCATAGTTTACTCCGTTTCCCGATTTACTTAATCGTTTTCTTAATTTCAGCATAGCTCATTTTCGTAGTTTGTCAACAC
>CAMOMM010000008.1 GCA_946619805.1 uncultured Bacillota bacterium
TCCTCCATTATCTCTGATTTAATTATATTATATATTTTCGATTGATTGTTCAGATAAAATGTCAATAACACAAAGGAACAGAACAATATGTTAAAAGACCTGATCGGCAATGATCGGGTCTTCATTCTTCAATAATGGTTATGCGGACACCGTCAGGCCCGTGAAAGCTGAAAGTCCTTAAACCGGTATAAGGGTCTGACTGATAAGGACCGGTAGAAATGCTGTATTTCTCCAGTCTTTCCTTAAGCTTTTCAGAATTGTTGCAGGCAATGGTGACAGTCTGCAGAGGAATAACTGTAAGGTTATGGATGCATCTGATCTCAATCTGGGTTTTGCCGAATTCCAGCAGATAGTTCAGATCAACGGTTTCCTCATTTTTGACGGTTTTCAATAAGCGGAAGCCAAGCCTGGTAACATAGAAATCAAAAATGGCATTACTGTCAGTTCCCAGTAAAGTGGTTCTGACCACATGTATCTTGTGCATGAATGGGTATAAAGCGCGGGTACTGGCATTAAGACGCCACTTGCGGAATTCTCTGTAATCGTTCCTCCATTGCGGATGAGTGAGAATGTAGGCAACAGCGATATAAAGAGACCGCCCAATGATTCCTCCCAGGGTGTTGGTTACGATGTCATCGAGGTCATAGAAACCGCGTCTGGTGACAAGCTGAATGTTTTCAATCAGTAATGAAGCCAGAAAACAGACAGGGAAGACTCTTTTTGTGACACTGCGGCGGAACCAGTCAAAAACATAAGGCAGCAGATAACCCATGGGGATGAACATGCATATGTTCATGTAGATCTGGGATATGCTTTCCGGATTTCGGATCCTTATGTGCTTCAGTGCCCGGGAAAAGCCGTTTGTAAATACTTCCTTTATGAACCCGAAGAAACCAAGGTCGATCCTGATCGATTCACCGAGATCCTGAAACAGGGCAATATGCAACAGGTAGTCATCAGCGGCATCACGGGAAAAGAAAGTAACATAGCTGACCGCCCGCAGGTAAACACCGAACATGATGATCAGCAGTATCTTGCGGATGTGCAGCAGTCTGTCAGCATCTGAATTAGTACTGATCCCATCCGACAGGCTTATGCCAAGCTTTCTGCAGACAAGATGATCAAACCACGGCAGCATGAAAACCATGACGATGGTCAGAACTGTTACCATGATGTTGACTTTAAGACTTGTAAACATATATAGACCCCTGAGTAAAACTATGAAAATTATATAACAAATAGTGCTAAAATGAAATCAGAGCCCAACGATATAAAATAATACAGCTTCAACGGAGGAATCAACATGAGCAGAAACCACGAAGTCACTAAGAGAGATCTCCTTTTAAATGCTGAAGGAGAACTGAGAGAACCGGGATGGTCCCGCTCTCTTGTTCAGAAATACGACCGCAGCATGATCAAAGCACCGAAATGGCGTATCAAGGAATGGGATTACTATCTTGTACTAACCGATAAATTTGCCGGAGCTTTTACCATATCTGATGACGGCTATATCGGATTACAGTCGGTATCATTGCTTTATTTCGGTGAAAAGCCATGGGAGCATACGGAAACCGTGCTGAATCCTTTCCCGATGGGCAAACTGAAACTGCCTTCAGACTCATCATCCGGTGTAACGGAATATAAGGATAAGAGACTGCAGATGAAGTTTGCGGTTGAGGGAAGCACCAGGCATATAACCTGTCACTTTGAAAACTTCTGGAACAACAAGCCGTTTGACTGTGACATCATTCTGAATCAGCCTCCGATGGAATCAATGGTAATTGCTACACCGTGGGATAAAAAACATGCATTCTATTATAATCAGAAAATCAACTGCATGCGTGCATCAGGCTATATGCAGTATGATGATGTGATCTATCAGTTCAAACCGGAAACGGATTTTGGCACTCTGGACTGGGGCAGAGGTGTGTGGACCTATGACAACACCTGGTTCTGGGGTTCAGGAAATACCGATGTTAATGGCCATGCCTTTGGCTTCAATATCGGTTACGGTTTTGGAAACACCAAAGCAGCTTCAGAGAATGTCATATTCTATGATGGCAAGGTTCATAAGCTTGATGATATAGTATTCCACATTCCGGAAAGCGGATATACCGATCCATGGAAGTTTACTTCTTCGGACGGACGCTTTGAAATGGATTTTGTTCCGGTACTGGACAGAGCAGCCAATCTTGACTTCAAGGTCATTGTTTCCGACCAGCATCAGGTATTCGGCAGGATGAGCGGAAAGGCCATACTTGATGATGGAACAGTGATTGAGATCAGAGATGTCATGTGCTTTGCGGAAAAAGTGCATAATAAGTATTAAATCATTCAGATCATTGATATCCACCGTCGGTTAACGGTGGATATTTTGTACTGTTTACGGGTATACTGTTTTATATGATGCTTTGCATCGGGGGGTGAGTGCCATGAAATATCTGAAACAGATGCTGATAATAATATCCGTCTCCCTGCTGGGCGAGCTGCTGCACCGGCTGCTTCCATTGCCTGTGCCGGCCAGTATTTACGGAATAGTGGGAATGTTCATACTGTTATATACCGGTCTGCTCAAGGTCGATCAGATCAGGGAAACTTCATCTTTCCTGATTGAGATCATGCCGGTCATGTTCATTCCGGCAGCTGTAGGTCTGATCAGCTCCTGGGATGTATTGAAGGCACACTGGTTAAGCTATGTGACAGTTACGCTTGTTTCTACTGTATTAGTCATGGCGGTCAGCGGTCTTGTTACTCAGGCTGTAATTGGAAAAGGAGGCAGGGGAAATGAATAACATTCTCAGTTCTTCAACCTTCTTCGGCTTATTTCTGACCCTGGCAGCCTATGTACTGGCAATGGGAATAAAGAAAAGATTTAAAAGCGGACTGATAAATCCTCTGCTGATTGCGATAGTATTATGCATAGCTGTTCTGTTATTATTGAGAATTGACTATGACACATACAATCAGGGAGCAAAATACATCAGTGTATTGCTGACACCGGCAACGGTATGTCTGGCAGTACCGCTGTATACTCAGCTGGAAAAGCTGAAAAATAACTTCCGGGCTATCATGGCAGGAATTATTTCAGGGGTTGTAACTTCTCTTGGATCCATATTACTGATGGGAAAGGTGTTTGGTTTCTCCCGTGAAGAATATGTAACATTTTTGCCTAAATCCATTACCACAGCCATTGGAATGAGCGTTTCCGAGGAACTGGGCGGTTATGTGGCAATAACCGTAACGGTGATCATTCTGACAGGCGTGTTTGGCAACATCATATGTGAAGCGGTACTGAAACTGTTCTCCATCCGTAACAGAATTGCCAAGGGAATAGCGATCGGAACGGCTTCCCATGCCATAGGAACTTCCAAGGCAATGGAAATCGGAGAAATTGAAGGAGCCATGAGTTCCCTGTCCATTGTGGTATCCGGTATACTGACTGTCATACTGGCCTCAATGTTTGCGGGATTGTATTAGAAACAATTTAAAAGGGCAGAAAGCTGCCCTTTTACTGTGGTTCTGTCTCATAAAATTACAAATATCTGTCCAGCATGTCGTATAAACGGCTGTTGACATCTTCACCGATCTTTCGGGTCTTATCAATCGTGTTGACAATATCTGCCCACAGGGAGAAGAAGTTATCGAGGACCGTACTGTTTTCATCAAACAGCGTCGGTTTGTGATACTGAACATTGTCGATGACATATCTGTATCTTTCCACAGCCCTGGCAACACTGTCGTCCCAGGAACAGTAGATCTGATTCATGGCGTTTTCACCGATGGTGTGCATGTAGGAGAGATTGTCTCCAAGCTTAACCAGTAAATCAGTCAGGCTTTCACTGTTTTCTTCTATTAACAGAGCATTTTCATCACCGGTAACATCTTCGGCGGCACAGCTGTCCTTGATCAGCACGCTTCCCAGACCGGAAGCCGCAGCTTCTCTTACAACGATGCCGTTGGTATCAAAGGTTGACGGGAACAGGAACAGATCGCAGCTGGAATAAATGTCTCTTAATCTCTCGCGGTCTCTGATCGGACCGGTAAAAATACATTTCTCAAAGATGCCTTTTTCAATGGCATAATCCTGAATGTCTATTCTGTCAGCTCCATCACCTACAAACATCATGCGGTAATCCATTCCTCTGGAGGAAAGATTTCTTAAGGCATCAATGATGATCTTAATGCCCTTATACCACTGCATTCTTCCGACAAACAGGAAGACAGGACAGTTTTCCGGAAGAAGATATTCCTGTCTTATCCGGTTAATGCGGTCACGGCTTACCTTTCCCTTAGGAAGGTCAACTCCGTTTGTCATGACAATGTAGTCACCCTTATATCCCATGGACTTCAGGTTTTCCCCAGCACCTCTGGATACGACCCATACTTCATCGACTGCTTCGATGTTTTTGATCAGAGTTGAAATGGCCGTATTCTGAATCAGACGGAAATTGATGGCTTTTTTCAGTTCAATGTCAAACTTGGTGTGATAAGTCATTATGATCGGCTTATGATTGGTGTTTCTGACAATTCTGGCCAGAATGGTAGAGGCAATGGGACAGTGAGAGTGAATAATATCTATGTCCTTGTTGCTTAAACGAGCCAGATAACTGACGTCCAGAGGCATGCCGGCACGGTAACCGACCAGTTTGGTGGTGTTAATGCTTGGATAACGCATTACCTCAAAAGGATAATCATCCGTGACACCAGGATAGTCAGGTGTTGAAACAATGGCGTGCCCGTATTTTTCTTCTATGATTGAAGCATAGTTGACAACAGTGTTTGCTACCCCATCAATCAGAGGAGGGAAGGAATCGTTCATCAGACATACATTGATCTTTTCTTTCATAAATAGCTCCTTGTTCGCTTAAGTAATTATAAGAAAGAAAGCCGGTAATGTAAACCGGCGTTTCTTTAAGTCGTAATTAATCTTCAGTTTCCTCAGCCCGCTCGCTGTTGTCCGGTGCATCTTCAATATGCAGATGCGCCTTCAGCTCTGCCAAAGTCATGTCAACGGCGTTTTCACGGTTGGCAATGTGTACAGTCTGATTCAGCAGATTCATGCTGGTAATGCGGTATCTCTGTCCCTGATATTCCACGGAGGCATTCAGCTTCGGTAAGCCTTTGCGCATGCACTTGTAGTTGTCGTCCTCGTACTTGAGACAGCACATCAGTTTTCCGCACTGGCCGGACAGTTTCTGAGTGTTGAGTGCCAATAACTGATTCTTGGCCATGTTGATCGATACGATGTCAAAGTCGTCAAGGAAACGTGAACAGCAGGTTTCCATGCCGCAGGTTCCCAGTCCGCCGATGATCTTGGCCTTGTCTCTGGCTCCGATCTGGCGCAGTTCAATGCGGCACTTGAAAATGGCGGCCAGTTTCTTTAACAGTTCACGGAAGTCGACCCTGTCGTCAGCGACATAGGAGAAAATGATCTTTGATCTGTCCAGAGTATATTCTGTCGAGATAAGATACATTTCAAGACCTAATTCATCAATGCACTTCTGGCACTGTTTGGTAGCCTCAACGGTATCCTGCTTGTTTCTGGCATCATTTTCAATGTCATGTCTGGTTGCCTTTCTGGTTATAGGCTTAAGAGTCAGATTGGAAGAATAGGTGGAAAAAGGACGCAGGTCACTGATCATTTCACCCAATTCAATTCCTCTGACGGTTTCAACAACAACTTTATCACCATACTTCATGGTTTCGTCATTGGTTCCGAAATTATATGCCTTCTTTGAGCTGGAGAATTTTATTGATACAACGTATTTGAATTCCTGTTCTTTCAGGTTTTCCTGTTCGCTCATGAAGCACCTCCCATCATTTTATACAGCATCTGGTCTGTAAGAAGACCGATATTGGCGGCTCTGTTCAGAGCATCTCTGGTTTCGGAGATGGTCTGAAGGAAAGAAGTAAAATCAAAGTTTTTCTCCGCTGCGGTTTTCAGCAGAGAAGCCCAGCTTTCATCATCTGACTGATGTCCGCTGAAGTAATCATTAACGAAAATGTCGGCTATGTCAAGAAAAAAACCAAAAGTATCGCGGTCCTTACGGCGGTCACCATCCTTTGTGGAATCCTTAAACCCGTATTCCTGCAGGTAGATGATCCCGTTTTTAGGCCCCTTGAGATATTCAAACATGAATTCAGTAAAGTGATACAGGGCACTTTGGTAGGATTCATCGTCTTTCATTGAGACGATATCAGCCGGAGAGTTGACCAGCTGGGATACGATGTGAGCATTAAGCTCATCAAGACCGCTGTCCAGTGCCTTTCGAAAGTAAACATCCTTACTGAGAGGCTTGAAGTTGATGACCTGACATCTGGAGGCAATGGTTGGAAGGACATTGTCCAGAGATGTGGTAATGAAAATGCCGGTCAGATTGGCAGAAGGCTCTTCTATGAACTTCAGCAGACTGTTGGCTGCCTTTAAGGTCATGTTTTCACAGCTGTTGATGATGAAGATCTTTCTTCCGGCTTTTTCCAGAGCAGTCTGGGCAAACTGGTACTGAAGATTCATGATCCGCTCACCCTTGATGGATTCTTTTGATCCGTCAATCAGAATGTAGTCGGCGTAGTTGTTTTCTTCAATTCTGATGCATTGAATGCATTGCTGGCAAGCCCAGCCGTCAGTACGGTCAGGACAGACAAGGCTCTGAGCCAGTAAGACAGCCGTCTCAAATTTGGAAGTACCGGTCGGCCCCACAAATAAATAACAATGCGACAGAGAATCATTCTTAAGAGCATTGTGCAGGGTCTGATATACAACTGGCTGTAAGCTCTGCAGTTCGGTTTTATTCATATCTGTTAAGTCTGTTCTTCAGCAGGGTATAGGACTCTTCCTCAACATCCCGTAAGGGTCTGTTGGAGTCAATGGTTACGATTCTTTCAGGGTATTTGGAAGCGATCATCTGATATGCGGCACGGACTGATCTGTGGAATTCCACGTTTTCACTGTCAAGACGGTTCATTTCACCGCGGCTTCTGACACGGGAAAGTCCGACTTCCACATCCACGTCATAATACAGGGTAAGATCAGGCATGCAGTCGTCAATGGCGAACTGATTGAGTTCCCAGACCTTGTCAATGCCGATGCCGCGGGCATAGCCCTGATAAACCAGGGAACTGTCTACGAAACGGTCGCATAACACGATCTTTCCGGCCTTTAAAGCCGGCAGAACTACTTCCGCCAGGTGCTGACGGCGGCTGGCAGCATATAAAAGAGCTTCCGTGCGGGGATCCATGGCAGTATTGCTGACATTAAGAATGACAGCTCTGATCTGTTCGGCAATGTCAACACCGCCCGGTTCGCGGGAATAGATGACATCATAGCCTTCTTCCTTCAGACGGTTATACAGATATTTACTGACCGTGGTCTTGCCGGAGCCCTCACAGCCTTCAAATGTAATAAACAACCCTTTTTCCATAAATCTCACCATTGATATTATATCCTAAAACAGAAGGTAAAAAAAGGAAACTGTTATGAAGCAGTTTCCCGTGAATAGTCACAGTATTTACCAGTATATATTTCCCTTAATCCCGGGATCATCCGCAGATCTGAAGGCCTGACATAGAAATCAGGTTTGTCAAATTCATATATGCCGGTCATCTTCAGAAGACGGGCAATGAAAGAACTGCAGACGAATTTCTTCTTAAAGGAAACCGGCAGATGGAAATAGCGCAGAACAATGCCGAGATAATCATAGTTATAGGTATTCATGCGGTATGCCATCTGATCAAGAACGGCATGAAGTTTCATGTACTGCTGCTCGGTTACATCGAGCTCGTAGATCGTACAGACAGTTTCATTGAAGACGGTATAGAAAAGACCGTCCTGCAGTTCAATGGTAAAACCGCCGTTGAGAATGTTGTGAACGCTGCGGCGACCGAAACTGTACAGGATTTTGCAGTCTTTGGTAAGAGACAGAGCTGCGTGTCCGTATTTGTATCCGGTAATACGGCGGATCACGGTATCCGGTATCGTACGGGAGCTCATTAAAAGCAGATATATCTTTTTCATTTCAATGTCTGGTATCATCTTCAAATACTTCGCAGAAGCGGGCATTGAAGGATGGCTTTTCTCCGGTATTGGCCAAATGGGAAATATCACCCATGCGGTTGATGCGGAAACTGACCACACCTTTTTCTCTCTCTTCGGTCATTATTTCAGTAATGGCGGAAGTATTGACGGAGAATCCATGCCATAAGGCAAAAGGTGAGACGTTGATCAGGTGTGATATCAGCAGACTGCTGATGCCGAAATGGCAGAAGAAAGTAAGGGTATCATGGTTTCCCTGCTCTGTCGCATATATGTTGCCGTTACGCATATAACCGTGCTCGGCCAGCAGGCTGTCCATGCCGGAAGCACGTCTGTCATATATTTCAGACAGATTTCCGGCTCTGGCAATGGCTGTCTGACGCCAGTCAACCGGATCCATGTATTCGTGATGCTGGTTAAGATAGCCGGGCATGATGTCCCATGGGATGAAATACTGGCCCGGACTCTCCAGCCGGGAATTTCTGTAGGCATATTCCAGCTCCGGAAACATGGTCATATCAACGATTCTGAGTATTTCCTCCAGCCATGGGGCTGTTGTCAGCTGATAGCCATATTGTCCGGCTGCGATTTCCGCAGTCTGTCTGGCGCGTCCCAAAGGTGAAACGTATACCTTACCCAGCTCAAGGTTTTTCAGATACTCACCGAGGAGCTGTGTTTCTCTTACTCCTTTTTCGGTAAGACAGTCGTTAGCGTAATCCGGTTCCCCGTGTCTGACAAAAATAATCCTCATGTAGTTACCTCGAAATAATGATAGCATAACTTCTGATGATATATTGCTTAAAATTCGGTTAAGGCTGAATAATTGAAATTCTGAAACAAATGTAAACACTTTCATGAAAATATTTTCAAAAAAGACTTGAATTATGGTGTTAAAGGGGATAAGATAATGAGTCGTTGGGAAGCGACAGGAGGAATATTAAATGAGTTTAACTTTGAAATCAAATTATAACACCGTTACAATTGCCGGAAGGACTGTTAAGCTTGTTGAAAAACTCGATAACAGTACAATGGTAAATCGTTTTGTAGAAACAATAGCTAACTGCACAGATGAAGCAGCAATTAATTATATCCTTAACACTGATTATGATAACAGTGACTCATATATCAGAGACATTTATAACGGGCAAGTCGGTTCTTTTAACAAGATCGCCAGAATTACAGACACCTTCGGAATCAAAACCGAAATCATGGGCAGAAATGTCGGCGCCGGATTCTCGGCCTCAGTAAAAGAACAGAACTTTAACAGGAGCGTTGCTCTTGTGAAAGGAATGATGAAATTACTCGGCCTTGATAAAGAGTACAGACTTGTTGCCAGATATGAGAATGAAGCTGTATACGCAGTTATCAGAAAGTAATTGTTAACGGAAAAGAAAAAGAGTCGGTCACAGATGTGAGCGGCTCTTTATTTTTTGCTGATGAATCTTTTGATCGCTTCAAAGCTGGTATCGGAAATAACGTGTTCCATGCGGCAGGCATCTTCAATGGCGATCTGCGGATCTACTCCGATGTTGATCAGTACTTCGCTTAACACCTGATGTCTCTCATAAATCTTTTCGGCTACTTCCAGACCGGTTCTGGTCAGGGTAACATAACCGTTTTTGTCGACGTTTATATAACTGTTTTCTCTTAATATCTTAAGAGCACGGGAAACAGAAGGCTTGGAAAAGTTCATTTCCTCACCGATGTCTATGGCTCTGACATGATCCATTTTCTGAGAAAGGACCAGTATGGTCTCAAGATACATTTCGCCGGATTCCTGAAGTCTCATATTAAATCACTCCTATTAATATATTTTATTATACATTATTCATTTATATTTGGGAAAAAATAAGAGTTAGCTATTGCTAACGCAAATATTAGGGTTTAAAATGATAATCAGTTAGCGGGCGCTAACCCAAAAAGGAGGCAAAGAACATGATGCCATTAGTACTTGCTCAGGCTGGGGAAGTCAATGTGATCAAGAGGGTCACCGGCAAGCCTGAGGTTAAATCACATCTGGAAACAATGGGATTTGTCAGCGGTGCTGAAATAACGGTGATTAGTGAAATTGCCGGAAATCTCATCGTTAACATAAAGGAAACAAGAGTAGCCGTCAGTAAAGAGATGGCTCAGAAAATCATGATCTAGTCAGGAGGGATAGAAATGAAAACACTAAGAGATGTCGCAATCGGCTCAACAGTAACAGTTAAGAAAGTTCATGGAGAAGGTGCCATCAAGCGCAGAATCATGGACATGGGCGTAACCAAGAATGTTGAGATCTATGTACGCAAGGTCGCTCCATTAGGAGACCCAATTGAAGTAACAGTCCGTAATTATGAATTATCAATTCGTAAGGCTGATGCTGAAATGATTGAAATCAAGGAAGAAGAGGAGAATTAATATGGGAATAAAGATTGCTTTGGCAGGTAACCCTAACAGTGGTAAGACAACGCTGTTTAATGCCTTAACAGGTTCAAATCAGTTTGTCGGAAACTGGCCAGGTGTTACGGTAGAGAAAAAAGAAGGTAAACTGAAAGGCTATGATGATGTAACCATTACAGACCTTCCAGGTATTTATTCACTGTCTCCATATACACTGGAAGAAGTGGTAGCCAGAAACTATCTGATCACAGAAAGACCTGATGCCATTCTGAACATCGTTGATGGAACAAACCTGGAAAGAAACCTGTATCTTACAACACAGTTAACAGAACTTGGCATACCTGTTGTTGTCGCTCTTAACATGATCGACCTGATTGAAAAGAAAGGTGATTTCATCAATGTAGAAGAGCTGTCAAGACAGCTGGGCTGCAAAGTAGTATCCATTTCAGCTTTAAAGGGTACCAATATCCAGGCAGCAGCTGAGGCAGCAGTTAAGGCCGCTAAGGAAACAAAGACGATTCCAATGCATACTTTCTCCGGACCGGTGGAACATGCACTGGCTCACATTGAAGAGATAACAGTACATAACCTTCCGGAAGAACAGCAGAGATGGTATGCCGTCAAGCTGTTTGAAAGAGATGAAAAAGTAATGGCTCAGCTGAATCTGAAGCCTGAAACCATCAAGCATATTGAAAGAGATATCGCTGCCTGTGAACAGGAAATGGATGACGATGCCGAAAGCATCATTACCAATGAAAGATATGTCTACATCGGCGAAATGCTGAAAGGCGTATATAAGAAGGTCGGGATCGGTCAGCTGACAACTTCAGACAAGATCGATAAGATCGTAACCAACCGTATCCTTGGTCTGCCTATCTTCGGACTGGTAATGTTCGCTGTCTACTGGCTGGCAATGGGTCCGTTTGGAACATTCTTAACAGACTGGACCAATGATGTATTCGGCGGCTGGCTTACAGATGGTGCATCAGGCATCATGGAAAGCCTGGGTGCTTCCGAATGGCTGACAAGTCTGGTATCAGATGGTATCGTTGGCGGTGTCGGTGCCGTACTTGGCTTCGTCCCGCAGATGCTCGTTCTGTTCTTAATGTTATGTGTATTGGAAGACTGTGGTTATATGGCACGTGTTGCCTTCGTTATGGACCGTATCTTCCGTAAGTTCGGATTATCAGGAAAATCATTCATCCCAATGTTAATTGGTTCAGGATGCGGCGTTCCTGGTGTCATGGCAACAAGAACCATTGAAAATGAACGTGACCGTCGTATGACAATCATGACAACATGCTTCATTCCATGTGGTGCCAAGCTTCCTATCATCGCATTAATCGCAGGTGCAGTATTCAATAAGGCATGGTGGGTATCTCCATGTGCATACTTCATCGGTG
>CAMOMM010000009.1 GCA_946619805.1 uncultured Bacillota bacterium
CGACAAGACACTGGGTGACTATAAAATCACATCTTCCTATAAGCTGATGAAGGCTCTGACAGACGGTGATGCGATAATCACCAACCTGCACAGAAACATGCTTATGAGTGAATGTCTGTTCTGTGAACTTGTCAGCGATAATAATGAAGCAACCGTTGAACACTATCATACCCGGTGCCAGAACATCTACAAGAGCATGAAGGATTATCCTCCCTTCATCCGAACCCAATATGCCTATGCCGTCATTCACGACAAGGATCAGGTCAAGGCCAGGGAGATCCTTGAACACTTTGAAAAGGTTAAGAAAAGTTATCCTTATCCGGAAAGCATCAGGGATGAGGAAAAGCTCATCGCAATTGTTAACGAAAGGTAATTGGGGTATAATTTCAATATCAGGAAGGTGATAATATGAAAAAAAGAAAGTTTTTCATCGACTATAATGCTCCGGTAACACTGACATTTTCTTTAATATGTCTGCTGGTTCTGCTGTTAGGAAATTACACCGGTAATGCCAGTACCAGACTGCTGTTTATGACATATAATTCCGGCTGGTTCAATCCGCTGACTTATCTGCGTCTGTTTACCTACATCTTCGGCCATGCCAACTGGGATCATTTCCTGGGCAACATCATGTACATTCTTATCTTAGGACCGATGATCGAGGAGAAATACGGCAGCGTCAAGCTTCTGAAGATGATCGCCATTACGGCTGTAATAGGTGGATTAGCCAACAACATCATTTTCCCTAATGTCCGGTTATGCGGTGCCAGCGGCATTGTCTTCATGATGATCATTCTGGCTTCTGCCACCAGTTTTGAAAGCGGCCAGATTCCTTTAACGCTTATACTGGTACTGATCATTTATCTGGGCGGGGAAATCTATGATGCTCTGTATGTAGATGACAACATCTCCCAGCTGGCTCATATCGCAGGCGGTGTCTGCGGTGCGGTATTCGGTCTGTATAACACTTCATACCACAGGGAACCGATTTAGCAGACGGTTCAAAAAAGTATCATTAAACCGGGCAATTGCCTGGTTTTTTATTGAGGATACTATATTTTTGTTTTATAATATTAAACGAGACAAAGGGAGGAAAACTAATATTTATGGCAAAGAAGTTTATGTCTATGGATGGAAACAATGCTGCCGCTCATAGCGCTTATGCGTTTACAGAAGTAGCTGCGATCTATCCTATTACTCCAAGTTCAACAATGGCAGAAGTTGTTGACCAGTGGGCAACACAGGGACGTAAAAACATTTTCGGAAGCACTGTAAAGGTTGCAGAAATGCAGTCTGAAGCAGGCGCAGCCGGTGCCGTACACGGTACATTACAGGCTGGTGCCTTAGCTACTACTTTCACTGCTTCACAGGGATTATTGTTAATGATTCCAAACATCTATAAACTTGCAGGCGAATTACTGCCAGGCGTTATTCACGTTGCAGCCAGATCTCTGGCAAGCCGTTCACTGAGTATCTTCGGTGACCATCAGGACGTATATGCCTGCCGTCAGACCGGTGTCTGCATGCTGGCCAGCAACTCCGTTCAGGAAGCTATGGACCTGGCTGGTGTAGCACACCTGTCAGCCATCAAGGGTTCAGTTCCGTTCATTCATTTCTTCGATGGTTTCAGAACTTCTCATGAAATCCAGAAAGTCGAAGTCATGGATTATGACTATCTGAAGAGCCTGTTAGACCAGGATGCCTTAGCTGCATTCCGTGCCAAGGCCATGAACCCTCATGGAAATCCAATCACCAGAGGCGGTGCTGAAAACGATGACATCACATTCCAGGGCAGAGAAGCTCAGAACCTGCATTATGCAGCAGTAGCTGACATCGTCAACGATTACATGGCAAAGATCTCTGAACATACGGGAAGAGATTACAAGCCATTCGTTTACTATGGCGCACCTGATGCTGAAAGAGTTATCGTAGCCATGGGTTCCGTTAACGAAACAATCGAAGAAGTAGTCGATGCTTTAAACAAGCTGGGCGAAAAGGTCGGTGTCGTTAAGGTTCACTTATACCGTCCATTCAGTGCCAAGTATTTCCTGAATGTTTTACCTAAGACAGTCAAGAAGATCGCTGTATTAGACAGAACCAAGGAAATGGGTACCCGCGAACCGTTATATCTGGACGTCATGAACGTAATCAGAGGCTTAGATGTAACATTAATCGGCGGCAGATACGGTATCTCCAGCAAGAACACTGCTCCTAACCAGATCAAGGCTGTTTATGATGAACTGGCTAAGGAAAATCCAAGAGAAGAATTCACTTTAGGTATCAATGATGACGTAACTCATCTGTCACTGGATGTAGATCCAAACTTCACGGTACCTAGTGACTATACTTCATGTCTGTTCTGGGGCTTAGGCTCAGACGGTACAGTAGGTGCCAATAAGAACAGCGTTAAGATCATTGGTGACAATACTGATCTGTATGCTCAGGCATATTTCCAGTATGACTCACGTAAGGCCGGCGGCGTTACCAGAAGCCACCTGCGTTTCGGCCCTACACCAATCCGTTCAACTTACTATGTAACCAACATTGACTTCGTATCATGCTCTCTTGATTCATATGCTCTGAAATATGACATGATCGCTGAACTGAAGGATGGCGGTACATTCCTGCTGAACACAACACTCGATCCGGAAGAAGTAGTTGAATACATTCCTAACAGAATGAAATATCAGCTGGCTAAGAAGCATGCCAAGTTCTATATCATCAACGCTACCAAGATCTGTGCTGAAATCGGCATGGGAAGAAGAACAAATACAACATTACAGTCAGCATTCTTCGCTCTGAACGAACAGATCATGCCTTATGATCAGGCTTTAGGTCTGATGAAGGCAGCTGCCAAGAAGTCATATGGCAGGAAGGGCGACGATGTTGTTGAAATGAACTACAAGGCAATTGATGCCGGTAAGGCTGGCCTGGTTCAGGTTGAAGTAAAGCCTGAATGGGCAGAACTGGATCCATTCTTCGAGATCCCTAAGACCGGTGATGCCTACATGGACGAATATGTCAACAGAATCGGCAACCTGCAGGGTTATGACATGCCTGTATCAGCCTTCACTAAGTTTGGCGTATTAGACGGTTCAATGAACAACAATGCTTCATACAATGAACACCGTAACATTGCAGCATTCGTTCCTAAGTGGAATCCTGAAAACTGTATCCAGTGCGGCTTCTGCTCATTCGTATGTCCGCATGCAACAATCAGACAGTTCCTGTTAACTGATGAAGAAATCGCCAATGCTCCACAGCAGTTTGAAACAATCAAGGCTATGGGCAAGGGTGTTGAAAACCTGAAGTTCAGAATCCAGGTATCTCCTGACAACTGCGTAGGCTGCGGCTTATGTGCTAAGGAATGCCCGGGCAAGGGCGGCAACAAGGCCTTAACTATGGTTGATGTTAAGGAACAGTTACCAGAAGCTCCATTAGCTAACTACTTATATCAGGAAACTGAATACAAGAGCCAGTACTTCCCAACAACAACTCCAAAGGGTGTACAGTTCTTAAAACCTTACTTCGAGGTTCCAGGTTCATGTCCAGGATGCGGTGAAGCTCCTTACTACAGATTAGTTTCACAGCTGTTCGGACCTGACATGTTAGTCGCTAACGCAACAGGCTGTTCTTCAATCTATTGCGGATCTACACCTTCTACTCCATTCGTTAAGGATGCTGATGGCAACGGTGTTGCATGGGCTAACTCATTATTCGAAGACAATGCAGAATTCGGTTATGGTATGGCTTTAGCAAGAAGCTACAAGAAGGCTTCAATGTTAAAGATCATGGAAGACGAATTAGAAAACGTTGAACCTGAATTAAAGGCATTATTCGAAGAATACTTAAAGATCAACGGCAACCGTGCTGAAGAAAAACGTTTACAGCCTCAGCTTGTTAAGGCCTTAGAAGCCAGCAAGAACGAAAACGTTAAGCCTTTATTAAAGGATTCAAGAGATTTAGTAAGTGCTTCAGTATGGATCGTCGGCGGTGATGGCTGGTCATATGATATCGGTTACGGTGGATTAGACCACGTCATGGCTAATAACCTGAACGTTAACGTATTAGTATTAGATACAGAAGTTTACTCAAATACAGGCGGTCAGTCTTCTAAGTCTTCACAGGCAGCTTCAATCGCTCAGTTCGCTGCTGGCGGTAAGGCAGTTGCTAAGAAGGACTTAGGTCAAATCATCATGACTTATGGCCATGTATATGTAGCAAGCGTCTGCATGGGTGCTAACAGACCTCAGGCCATCAAGGCTTTACAGGAAGCTGAAAGCTACAATGGTCCATCTCTGATCATTGCATACTGCCCATGCGAACTGCACGGTATCAAGGGCGGCTTAAGCAAGCAGCAGCAGGTTCAGAAGGAAGCTGTTGAATGCGGCTATGTTGCACTGTATCGTTATGACCCAAGAAAAGAAAAGCCATTACAGATCGACTACACTAAGCCTGATTTCGAAAAGTTCAATGCCTTCTTAATGGATGAAGCCAGATACAATAACCTTGTTAAGGTAAATCCTGAAAAGGCTCAGGCTTTATATGATAAGGCCAGAAGCGATGCTGAAAAGCGTTTCAACAACCTGGTCAAGAAGTTTGAATCTCAGTAATAGCTGAAATGAAGAATTAACCGGAAGAGCAATCTTCCGGTTTTTCTATGCAACAAGTAGATTAAAAATGAATAATATAGAACAAAAATGAATAATTATAATTGAAGGAATGAATAAACAGGACTAAAATATAAGTGCAGATACAGGGAAAGGAATGAGGAACATGATCATATCAAAGGTAGATGGAGAACAGAACGTCGAAGTATCAGTAAAACTGCCGAGTGAGAAAACACCGCTGCAGCAGCTGGAAATCATGGAGGCCTATACCAGAGCCTATCAGAATTCACAGGGACTGGATAAGGCTTTCAGGGAAGTCAACTGTCTGAAGGTCATTTTCCCGACGCTTTTCCGCAGTATCAATGATGAAGACCTGATTGCCGGCAGGCTGGATTTCCTGCCGATCGGCTTTGGCTCGGTCACCAGTATTGGAGGCGTCGGTCATTACTGTGTCTTCAACAAGCTGAGGGAGTTCAAGGATCAGCTGGATAATGAAGAAGATAAAAAAAGAGTGGATGCACTCTACCAATACTGGATGGATAAGGACGTTAAGGCCATCTATTGCCGGGATGTGCTCAATGATACTACAACCGGACGTTTCATTGACTGTAAGTATCCATACATGGCTACAGCCCGACTGTCAGGTATGATGCTGGACTATAACAAGCTGCTGAGACTGGGAGTTAGCGGCATCATTGAACTGCTGCAGTCAAAACCGCAGAATGATTTCATCAGGGCTTCAATTGAAGCCATGAAGCTGTTTAAGACAGTAATAGATCATCAGATAAAGCTGGTTGATGACAAGCTGGATAAGCTTACTGACCGGCAGAAGATAAAAGATTTCACTTTGATGAAGGAAGATCTGATCTTCATTAAGGAGAATAAGCCGGAAACCTTCCATCAGGCTTTACAGCTGTTCTGGCTGTATGCCTTATGTGCCGGCTGCATCAACTATGGGCGCATGGATGTGGTATTGGGACCGTATCTGTATAATGACATAAAGAAAGGCATCATTGATGAAGATGAGGCATACCGCTATGTGATATCACTGTGGTGGCTGATCGAAAACAGAAGAACGACAGTTAACGGCCGTATAATTGTCGGCGGTCAGGGCAGGGATAATGTGGAAGCCTGCGACCTCTTTGCCAAAATCTGCTTAAGAGTATGCAGGGATATCAGATATGTGGAACCGCAGTTTACCTTCCGCTTTGATAAGACCACTGATCCGGTATTAAAGGACATGGCTTATGAATGCATTGCTTCAGGAGCTACCTACCCGACACTGTATAACGACGATGTCAATGTCCCGGCCGTGATGCGAGCCATGAGGGTTGACCGTAAGACCGCTGAGCAGTATGTGCCGTTTGGCTGCGGGGAATTCGTCATTCAGGGCAAGAGTGTCGGTACTCCGAATACTCTGTTAAATCTGCTGAAGATCATGCAGATATCAATGAATGAGGGTGTTGACCCGATGGATGGCATTTACAAGGGAGACGGTGTAACACTTAAGCCATTAAGTGAAATAAACTCATTTGAAGAACTGTATGGACAGTATAACCGCCTGCTTGACCACTACATGGACTTGAGTGTCCGTGATCAGAAGTACAGCTACGAAGTCATGAATAAGGAGGCATCCTTCCTGTTTACCTCCATTCTGATGGATGACTGCATTGAAAGAGGCAGGGCATTGCTGGATGGTGGTGTTGAGATACTGGGCGGTACCAATGAAACCTATGGCAACATCAACACATCCGATGCCTTCTATGCAATTAAGACCCTGGTTTATGACCAGAAAAAATACACTTTATCACAGCTTAATGAAGCGTGTCTGAAAGACTATAAGGGTTATGAGAAGATTCAGAAGGATCTGATAAATGTACCGAAATACGGCAATGATCATCATGACTGTGATGAGATGGCCAACATGATGTACGAATATGTAGCTAAGGGGATCCGCCAGAGAGGAATTGAGGCCGGACTTGGTTATTACCTTATTGTAATATCCAATAACCAGACCAATACGGACTGGGGCTTACAGACCGCTGCTTCCCTGGATGGCCGTAACAGCAAAGTCTACATGAACCCGGCCAATAACCCACAGGGTGGGGCAGCCAAGTCCGGACCGACTGCCGTACTTAACTCCATCAGCCGATTTGATGCCGGCTATCATGGCGGCAGCGTGCAGAACATCAAGTTCACCCCACGCATGATGCATGAAGATAAGGAAAAGGTAAAGGCGCTGTTTAAGACCTACTTTGAAAAGGGCGGCTGTCAGTTAATGGTAACTGTGGTTGACCATGGTGTACTGGAAGATGCCCAGAAGCATCCGGAGAAATATCCGGATCTGATCGTCAGAGTAGCCGGTTACAGTGCGATCTTCGTTAACTTGTCAAGAGACATACAGAATGAGCTCTTAAGCAGGACTTTATATGATTAAGGTGTCCAACATTGAACGCTTTGCGACCCATGACGGTCCGGGCATCAGAACAACGGTATTTCTGAAAGGCTGTCCGCTGCACTGTCCATGGTGTGCCAATCCGGAAACCTGGAGCGTGAAGCCGGTATTAATGCATGATGAAAGAAAGTGTGTCAGATGCCACAGCTGTCAGATGACATGTAAAGAAGAAGCCATAAGTTTTGATCCGGTGTTTCACCTGGATGTCAGTAAGTGTACAGTCTGCGGCAGGTGTGTGGAAGTCTGTCTGCCCGATGCTCTGAGTGTAAATGGCAAGGACATGAGCATTGATGAGATCATTTCCGAAATCAGAAAGGATGATGACTATTACCGTAACAGTAACGGTGGGGTGACACTGTCCGGGGGAGAACCGCTGTTTCAGTTTGAACAGAGTCTGAAACTGCTGAAAGAACTTAAGAAAAACGGTTACCATACGGCTCTGGAAACCACGGGAATGTATTCTCTGGATAAGCTGAAGAGGGCGGAAGAACATGTTGATCTGTTCCTGTTTGACTTCAAGCATCCTGATCCGGACAGATTAAGGGAAGTGACCGGCGGTGATTATGAAACCATTGTCACGAATCTGGAATATCTGCTGGAAAAGTGCCCTGATAAGGTCATCTTACGTACCCCGGTCATCCGGGATTTCAACAGGGATGAGGTTGAAAAGATAATAAGATGGGCTGCAGAAAGAAAAGTCAGGGAAATAGATCTGCTGCCATATCATTCCCTGGGCAAAAACAAATGGAATGATCTGGGCAGAGAGTATCCCTATGAAGGGTATCCGCTGATGGATAAAAGTGAGTTAAATGAATATAAGGCTCTGGGTGAAAGCCTGGGCATAAAGGTTAAGATCGGAGGCTAGGATGATAACTGAAGAGAGAAAGGTAAGAATAATGGAGCTGATCCGTAAAAACGGATTTGTCTCGGTCAGGGAATTGATGAAACTGTTTGGGATTTCCCGCAGTTCGATCATGCGTGATCTGAAGGAACTGGACCAGCAGGGTTTCATCTACCGCAAGCACGGTGGCGCTTCCCTGAAAAATACGTCAGACTTAATGTCCCGGTTTAATGAACCGGCAGTCAGGGAAAAGGAAATGATCAATTCCGAGGCCAAAAGAATGGTATGCCGGAAGGCAAGTGAACTGGTCACGGACGGAAACAACATCTACATTGATTCCGGTACAACTGTTCTGTGGATGCGGGAATATCTTAAGGATAAGCAGATCAACATCGTTACTCCCAATGCACTGTTACTGACAAAGATCCCGGAAAACTTTAAAGGAAATATAATTCTGTTAGGCGGAGATTACAGTATTCCGCTGGAATCCGTATCCGGAATGATTACCAGCGGGATGCTGGAGAATTACAGCTTTGATTATTCTTTTCTGACGGCCAATGGAACAGATTTTACCAGAGGAGAGGTCTATGGCTACAATGTGGCCTATTCCAATAATAAGAAGACAGTACTGCAGAGAAGCAGTAAAGCTGAACTGCTTATCGATTCATCCAAGCTGCAGCTTACCGGTTTCTGCAAGTGGGCGGATATCCGGGAATTTGATAATATCTTCATTGATGAATATACAGGAGAAAATGCTCCTGACAATCTTGTTATCTGTAAGGGGAAAGAGGTGTAATTAAGATGACAGAAAATCCAAAGAAACTTGAATTGCTTGAAAGCATGAAGGGCGGGCTTATCGTATCCTGCCAGACACAGAAAGACGAACCGATCTACACACCGGACATGGTGGTAAAGATGGCTGAATGTGCCAGATGGGCCGGGGCAGTCGGATTAAGACTGAATTCACCTGAACAGATAAGACAGGTAAGGGAAGCCAATCTGGGCCTGCCTATCATCGGCTTATACAAGGTATGGTATGATGATACCGATGTTTTCATCACTCCTTCCATGAAGGAAGTTGATGCCATTGTGGAAGCCGGCTGTGACATCATTGCGCTGGACTGCACGGCTCAGATAAATCATGAAGGCAGACAGGCCTGGGACCTGCTGCCGGAAGTAAGGGCCAAGTATCCTGATCATCTGATCTTTGCGGATATTTCCAACATTGAGGAAGCTGAAAGAGCCGCTGAGAACGGGGCTGACATTGTGGCACCGACTCTGTATGGATATACCAAGGAAACTGCACATATTGAAGGAGCTGATTTCCGCATGATCGGTGAATTATGCCGCCGTCTGAAAGGAAAGGCCTGTGTCATTCATGAAGGTCATATCTACACTCCTGATGAAGCCATGAAGTGCATCTTCTTAGGCTGTCATGCCGTGGTAGTGGGAAGTGCCATTACCCGTCCGCATTACACCGCCAAAAGATTCGTGGATGCCTTAAGCGGCTACAATGACAACTGGCGAAATGTGGAAAAAGCCAAGCATACCAATGAACTGAAGTAAAGCGGAGGGATCCGCTTTTTAACTGGCGCAGTCATATATTTAATATATTCATATGGTTATGCTACAATAGATAGCGTGATGCCATATGGATGAAACCAAGACTATAGGAAAAGACTACTCTTTACTTCAGCTGGCTAAGTTTGCCCTGCCGGCAGTGTTAAATGAACTGATCATCAATCTGCTTTATACCATTGATGACGGTCTTTTCATTTCGCGCTATATTGGTTCCAATGCCATGGCAGCCTTTTCCGTGCTGTTTCCGTTATTCATGATCCATAACAGTCCGGCCATCCTTTTAGGAGGAGTTTCAACTCTGGCCTCCCGTAAGATGGGCGAAGGAAAGAGCCAGGAAGCCAGGGCTGACTTTACAGCCATGGTGCTGTTTGTCGGGATGATTGGCATCCTTCTTGGGGTTATGGAAAGGGTCTTCATGGATCCGATCCTTAAACTGCTGGGAGCCACGGATATCATCTATCCCTATGCCCGTGACTTTGTCAGGGTAGGAGCCTTATATCTGCCATTGACATTGGTATCAACGATTTTCAGACGTTTCTATGTACCGGCCGGCAAACCGAAGATGGAATTACTGTCAACAGTTTTAAATGTCAGTGCCAATCTCTTTTTTGACTGGTATTTTGTGGTATATAAAAGAGTCGGCATGGTCGGAACAGCCTATGCCAATCTGCTGGCTACTGTGTTAATGACGGTTATCGGTCTGCTGTTTTATTCCGGCAGAAAGTGTGAGATACAGTTTACCTCACCTACGAAAGATCTGCTGCCATTGATAAAAGAGTCCAGCAAGTATGGCATATCGTCTTTTCTTTCCAATCTGTCAGTAGGCTTAAGTTCACTGGTATCCAACTATGCCATTTTATACTGGGGCTCGGAAGAATATCTGGCAGCCTATACCATTGTAGGGAACATTCAGTGGGCTTTCATGGGGTGTTTCTTCGGCCTGTTTGATACCTCGGGTCCGATTATTTCCTACGCAGTAGGCGAACGCAATGTCGAAAAACTAAAGAAGACCTTTGGACAAGTCGTCATTCTGACAACGGTGCTGTCTTTGACATTAATGATCAGCTTCCTGTTATTTGGCTGGCTGGTTGCCGGTCTCTACATATCGGAAGGAGCCAGAGACTACAAGGATCTGATCGATTTCGGTATGAAGATCGCACCTTACAGTTTCTTAATGTTCGGCTATAATCTGGGAGCCAGAATTACCTTTGCTTCCCTGGGAAATCACAGGACGTCAGCTGTTCTGACCTTCTTGCAGGAAGTAGTGCTGGCGAATGTGACAGTGGTGGCTTTACCGTTAATATTCGGCATAAAGGGAGTGTGGTTCTCCTTCCTGCTGACCAACATATTAATGCTGTTTTTCTCCCGGGGTGCCGTTTACCTCAACCGTGATAACTACGGATACGGGAAATCCGGTGAAGCTCTGTTAATACAATAAGGAATCAAATATTTATAAATAAAAAAAGGATATGGTGTAAATCGTATCCTTTTGCTTATGCGGATCTGCAGACTTTCCTGTAGGCAATTATCCATAGGACGATCTCTATTATCATGGTGATGGCCCAGCTGACCGGGAAGCACATGTAGATGGACTGCAGGGTCCCCAGTTTCG
>CAMOMM010000010.1 GCA_946619805.1 uncultured Bacillota bacterium
TCTTCCTGAATATAAACTGTCTCCTTCTTCGCTTTTCTTTCGGGCGGCCGTAAATCCTGTGGCGGTATCTCCGGGCATGATGGCACAGACGGAGATTTTAAATGGCTTCAGTTCATTGGCTAAGGCCAGAGAATAGGAGTTGATGGCAGCCTTGGAAGCGCTGTAGAAGCTCTGAAACGGAATCGGCACAACACCGGCAACGGAAGAAATGTTGATTATTCTGCCTTCCCTCTGGCGCAGATAGCTGATGCAGGCCTTATTAACGTTGACTGTTCCAAAGAAATTGACATCAAAAAGATTTTTGGCCCGCTGCAGATCAGTAAACTCCAGAGCACCGGAAATGCCCATGCCTGCACAGTTAACGACCAGATCCAGTCTTCCTGCTTCCTTTACTATATGCTCAACTGTTTTGATGACTTCATCTTCGCTTGATACATCGCAACAGCAGTGATGCAGTCCTTCCATGCTGAATTTGCGGCGGGAAAGGACATAGACTTCATAACCGTGATCATTATGCAGGGAAAGAGCGGTCTGCAGACCTATTCCCGATGAACCTCCGGTAACTATCGCTGTTTTAGTCATGTGTAACCTCCGTTTCAGTAAATGATATCCAAATCACCGGTTATGTCATAGGTGTCCTTGAATTCCTGCAGGTCCTTTTGGTTTCTGATTAACATGATCTCCTCAAAGTGACCGCTGTGCAGATCAATGAAACCGGCTACCTGTTCACCGGTGCAGATGCTGGCCCTGATTGCCGGCTTGCGTTTGTCTGGATCATATGTCTTTTTATGGATCTTGTTTCTGAAAAAAATCATTTCCGTTCACTTTCTTTTATATCATTGTACCATTACTGGTAATTAATACTTAGTTTTTTGCCTGATCCTGATAGGTTATGAAGGCGCCTATCAGATTGGCATTGTTGCGGAATTTACAAGGCAATATCTGCAGTGGGGTCAGACAGTTATGTCTGCCCTGGTAAGAGTTCTTTTCAACCTCCCGGTATTTCTCTCTGATCTTTTCAATCAGTATCGGCTGCCGGCTGATGCCTCCTCCGACAGCTACTGCTTCCAGATCAAGCAGCCAGTAGAGATTATACAGCTGAATGGCTATGTTTAAGGCAAGTTCATCAAGAGCTTCTGCAGCATTGTCATCATACGGCAGGCGGGCAAACAGTTCACGGCCATTTATTTTCTCGCTGTTTCCGCTGATTTCAGCATATCTTTTCAGAAGGAAGGAAGTGGAGCATCTGTTGCCCAGAATTTTGTCATCATTGGCATAGTCTGAGGCTTCAGTATTGACAAAACTGAATTCTCCGGCATTAAAGGTTGAACCTCTGACGATCTGATCATTGATGATGAAGCCACCGCCAACCTGAGTGCCGATCACAAAGACAGCAGCGTTATGGCAGTCTTTCAGGGCGCCGAAACGGTGTTCAGCCAGAATGGCTGCCTTGGCATCGTTGTCCAGTACTACCGGACATCCACACTTTTCTGCTATGCGTGCAGCGACCTGACTGTCATGTTTATAGGGCATGGCATTATTGCCATGTACGATTCCATTTGCCACATCAACAGGACCGGGAATGGCCATGGCGATGCCTTCAACCTCATCCTTATGCTTCCGGTATATTTCATTGATCCGGTTCAGGAAACTGTCAAAGCAGTCAGTCGGAGTGGGAAAGAAACCTGCATCTGTTATGTTAAGGCCATTTTCCACGACTCCGTATTTTATTTCAGTACCCCCGCAGTCAAAAACCATCAGTTTCATAGTATTATCCTCTTACCTGTTTGTTTATAGTATAACGCCTGATGGGGCAGTGAAACAGTAATTTAGCAAAATTCTTTATATTGTAAATAAGACGTATCTTATTTTAAAATATATAAAAGGGTAGAATGTCTATGCCCTGATTTAATGCGGAAACAGGCAATTAAAATTATCGGAGAAGTCTTATGGATAATAATCAGACAGAAAATCTTGGCAATCAGCCACTTACCAGAAACGAAAGAATCGTTACCGCCAACATCATTGCAAACCTGGTGATGATGCTTTTTGGCGCAATAGCAATATATGCATTTCTAAGCAGTGTTCAGTCCAGAACCGCAATAGTCAAACAGCAGGAAAACAATGGGTTGGCTCTTACTGAAGTGGTTTCAATACTTGATAAGAATAAGGAGAACTCCGAAAACCTGACAGAGATCTTCCATGAGGGAAACTGGCAGACCATGAATGACATTGAACTTCTGTTTTCTGACGGTCTGTTTGACAAGATGATGAAAAATGAAAGCAACACCGTCCGTGCCGAGATGTTTACCGAGCTTTCTTCACCTGCCGGCATAGCGTATCTCTTTCTGTTGGATCAGCAGGGTAATGTCGTTGTAGCTTCCAATGAGGAATTGTTTGGCCGTAACCTGGCTACAACGGCATACATGACTCAGGAGAACCTGACCCGGATACTGAATATGAGCAATAATGCCGATCCTGTTTTTGTTCAGAACATGTATGGATCCTATTATTTCTACTCCAGACCGTACATTTATGGCGATCAGCACTACATTCTTACCATGGGCACCAGTTCATGGGCTCTTGATGAGAGTATTGAATCCCTGAAAGATGTATCAACTGTATTGAGCCGTATGTCAGTCATCAATGATGGTGTACTTTTTGCCGTCAGCAAGACCGATGATCTGTTTGTTTACTATAAAAACGGCGATGACATGCTGACAGGACAGAACGCCTTTAATGCCGGACTGAATCAGGATGTCCTGGAAGACGGATACCGGGGTGTTCAGAATATTCTGGGTGAAAAGTATTACTGTACTTCCAGAGCATTCGGAGATGACATGGTAATTGTTGCCGCTGCCAGATCAAAGGTCATGGGTTCCCGTGACAAATATGTCCTGTTATGGTCAGTGATGGGCTTTTTGATCGTCATGACACTGTGTCTGCTGTATGCGGTATTTGTCAGAAATGACTTTATCCGCAATAACATCAAACCTGAAAGAACCGTCCTCAGTAAGGATCCGGAAAAACCATTGTATTTCAATAAATCGGTATTCAGGAAAGTAATGCCGTTAATGATGATAGGAATTCTGGTGGTATATGCAATCACTTTCTATACTCAGACTCTGCTGGAAATAACTGAAGGAATCGACAAGTCAAATGTCATTCTGCAGGAAGTTACCGGGCGTTATGAGGAAAGCATTGACAGCCGCAAGGTCATTGAAGATTATTACAACTCCCGGTTTATTTCAACCGCAAAACTGCTCTCTTTCTTCGCTGAAGAGAGACCTGAAGTTCTCAATACAAAATCTGAGTTCTATCACAGCGTTTACGATAAGGAAGGCAACAGACAGTTCCTGCTTGACGATGAAGGCAACCGTCTGAAATCAGTTGCCAATTCGGAAATACTGCAGAAACTTTGTGATGAGAATCATCTTGAAGCAATCTACATCTATGATGAAGACGGTCGCACCATTGCCACCAATACGGATAACTGGTTCTTTACCCTGAGTCAGGATGCCGAAGATCAGTCTTATCCATTCCGTCGGGTACTGGAAGGCAAGACAGACAGTTATCTGCAGTCGGCCATGAAGGACGATCTTGGCAGGAATTCTCAGTATTTCGGTATTTCCATGCATTATTACACGACAAAGGACGCTAACGGTGAAACGCTCTATGTTTCCAGATATGCCTATGAAGAGGCATGTGCCCGGGAAGGTGTAAGCGATGTTACAAAAGCAGGCAACATCACCAGACACAGATCCATGCTGCAGATAGCTCTGGACAGCAAGCTGGTCAGCTCCATCATGGCAACTACCAATGCCGATGATGCTCTTTCAACGGAGATGCTTTCAGGCGGTGCCATCATGCTGTTTGACGTTTCCCCGGAACATATCTGTGTTTACTCACCGGTCAAAGTCAGTATCGGAAGAAGTGCTGAAGATCTCGGCATTTCATCAAAAGCGTTCAGCGGAGATGTATATTACGGTTTCAACAAAATCAACGGGGTAAACTATTTCCAGGTATTCCGTTATGTAAATAACTATTTCATTGCTACTGCCCTCCCACAGAGCAGCATGTATCCCAGCCGTACCACGATCGCTCTGATCACGGCAGGTGTATGTCTGGCCATAATCACGCTGCTGTTACTGTCAGTAACAATCACCAGTTCGAGCAGTGAGGAAGTATATGATCTGTTCAGTGATGTCAAGGTTGATGACAATCTGAACTCTTCAATTTTCGGCATCGTTCTGCCTTCAGGACGTTTTGCCTCAACAACAAAGGCGCAGATCCGCTGGAACAACCAGCGTATTCCATGGAATGAACGTTCGCCGGAATTAAAGCTTTATGCCATCCTGGGATGGATCATCGCCATTCCTGTGCTGTATTTCGTATTGTCAGCAGTCGGCATCAGCAGGATCTCCAATGACTCCATAATCAGCTACATTCTGTCCATGGCCTGGGACAGAGCTCCTAACCTGTTTGCCTTAAGTGCGGGAATCATGATCATCTTAATGACGGTAATCGCCATCGAACTGTTCAAGATCCCGGTACGTATGTGTACATCACTGCTTGGTACCCGGGGTTAAACAGTTGGACATCTGCTGCTGTCAATTGTCAAATACGGCAGTACGATCAGTGCTCTGTTCTACTGCCTGTACCTGTTCGGTATTGATTCACCGAGCCTTCTGGCCAGTGCCGGAATCTTGTCTCTGGTCGTTGGCTTGGGTGCTCAGAGTCTTATCAAGGACATCATTGCCGGTATCTTCATTGTCTTTGAAGGTGAATTCCGTGTCGGTGACATTGTTACCATCAACAATTTCCGCGGTACGGTAACTGATATCGGCTTAAGAACTACCAAGATATCCGGAGGCGGCAACGTCAAGATCTTCAACAACAGTGAGATCTCCGGAGTACTTAACATGACCAAGGAAACATCTGTTGCTTCAGCTACCATCGGTCTGGAATACGGGCAGGACATTGATGTTGTCGAAGAAGTTCTGAACCGTGAACTGCCGTTGCTTAAGGAAAACAACGATAAGATCCTTGACGGTCCAACCAGCTTAGGTGTTTCCGAACTGGCTGAAAGACGTTTCACCATTACGGTAATAGCCAGATGCTCTGAGCAGAATGTCCGTGAAGTCAACAGATTTCTCAACAAATCGCTGCTGCAGATCTTCAACCGTTACGGTATCAGAATTGCCAATCAGCCGGCAGCCAAGCAGATCACTTCTGCTTCCGCAGCTGGAGAAGTAAAGAAGTAGGAAAGGAGGAAAGAAAATGAAGAAACTGATATTATTGATGATCACAGTCATGCTGATTCTTTCCGGTTGTTCCTACGATATCGATCCGGATAAAAAAGATGACGGGAAGAAGGATATCCCGGAAACAACGGTTGTACGTATGGCTTTGAATGATGCCGGACATATCTTCAATTCCATCGCTGAAAGTCAGGGTTATCTGGAAGAAGAGGGAATAAAAGTTGAATATGTCCGTGTCTCTACAGATGCTGAAGTCTTTGAAGGCATCAGAAACGGTACAATCGATATAGCCTCCAACTCCGGAACAAACCTTCCTTTGCAGGAAATATCCTCAGGTCTTGATCTGACGATATTCGGCGGCTATCTTCTGTCAGGCTGCATGCCGATCTTTGCCAGAGTTGAAACTCCATGGAACGGTATTGAAGACCTTATTGGTAAGACGATGGCCTGTGAACCGAACATGTACGCAATTACCGGACCTTTGCTGGATATGGGATTTGATCCTCTGACCCAGATCAACTGGTATGACCCGGAAGATCAGTTGGACAGGATCGAAGCTGTCAGAAACGGTGAAGCAGATTTTGCCCTGGTTGGAACTGCACTTAACTATGAAGTAATCAACGATCCTCAGCTTAAGATACTGACCTACGCTGATGATGTTCTGCCGGCATATTCATGCTGCCGTGCGGAAGCTCTGACTTCATGGGTAAACGCCAATCCAAACACGGTCAAGGCCCTGTTAAGAGCCTGGATCAGAGCCTGGGAATACTATGATACTCATCATGAAGAGACAGTAAAGGCAACGGCAAGACAGATCAATCTTGACGAGATCGTTGTCAGATCATATCTTGACAATCCTCGTTTTGACCTGAATGCTGATCCGATGAGAAAGTCAGTAAAACGCGCCTGGGATTACATGGAGCGTCTGGGACTGCTGGATGAAGAAGCCAAGCAGATCCGAATAGATGATCATATTAATATTGACTTGTACAAAGCCGCTCTGGATGAATGCCAGGAACGCTATGGCAATGATAATTCAAAATTCTACGAAAAGCTTCAGGCACAGTATGCCAGAAACAATCAGTAAACAAGCTGTCTGAACAGCTTGTTTTTGTTGTGATGAAAACCGATTGATAAAGGATTATTATCAATATATAAAAGAAAGAACAATAATCAGGGTGACAGTATGGTTTATGTATCTGATGCAAATGGCCGCTGGGCTTATCGAATCGATGGGCATATTCCAAGAAGAATGTTAATGGCTCTGATTGCTATATTATAGTAGGGCATGAAAAGATAACTGACTCAGAGTCTCTGCTATAATGAAGGAAAGAAAATGAGGAAGATAATATGAAAGACTGTTTAGAAGTGATCAATACCCGCAGTTCGATCCGCAGGTATAAAGATCAGCCAATTGAAGAAGAAGTATGCAGAACACTGGTGGAAGCCGGTCTGAAGGCTCCAACCGCTACCAACAGACAGGAGATCCATATCACGGTCGTCGGTAAGGACAACCCGGTTCAGGCTGAGATTCAGCATGATCTCAATCCGAATGCTGCCGTATCATTTTTCTATGATGCACCACTGACATTCTATCTGTCCGCAGAAGAGGATTTCAGATGGAGTCCGATTGACGCGGGTATTGCCGTTGAGAATATTCATCTGGCCGCCAGTGCTTTGGGACTGGGCAGCGTCATTCTGGGATGCATGGAAAGGATACTCAATGGTGAAAAGAAGGCTGAATATGCTGAAAAGCTGTGCATTCCTGAAGGCTATAAATTCTTTGTGGCCATAGCTGTCGGTTATCCTGATACCGAAAAGGTTCCTCATACCATCAGCTTTGACAAGGATGTCTCTGTGATCTGAGATACAGATAACTTAAGGTAGATTAAAACCGCATTTCCGCGGTTTTTTACGTGATTCAGAATACCAGAGAATCAAGTCTGCTGACTAATTCGTGAATGTGATTTTTGGCGTTTTCAATTTCCTTACGCCCCAGTTCAGTATTGAAGCCGTTTCTTCTGATGGTCCTTCTCATGATTCTGGTGTAACCAACCAGTCTGGCCTTATCAGCAATTTCCTGAATTTCTTCTTCCGATCTGCCTTCAAAGTACATGTGGATGGTTTTATTCCAGATCTCAGTGCCCATTTCATATGGAATGCCCAGGAAATCCATCATGTTGTCATGATTCATTTCACTGTAGCCCTGATATGCATTGAAGATTGAGGCGAATTCGAAGACCGGATGCCCATGGCACAGGGTATCCATGTCGATCAGTAATGGTTCATCATTCTGCAACATGATGTTTTTAAGATGATAGTCACCGTGGATCATATGCAGATCATCAGGAACACCGTCAACCAGATCATGCAGCTTCTGATAGTCTTCGGCAGGAATGTATTCACGCAGGAAATCAGCCCAGTTTTTAACAACCGTCTTCATGTCAGGCATGCTGCCTGGCTTTACTTCAGTGGAATGGATCTCCTTGAGCAGATCAACTGACATGCGGACTACCTTATCCAGAGATTCAGGATCTTTCTGAATCAGCTTGGCAAATGTCTCGGCATTGATCAGTTCAAAGACGGAACCGTATACCTCACCAACCTTAACCACATCATATGGAATGGCAGTGGGAATGCCCAGAATCAGGGCTGTTCTGGCCAGTTCTCTTTCTCTTTTGATATCATCAAGAGCGTTTACGTCATGATAGACCTTTAAGACAGTGTCCGGATCGATACGGTATACTTTGCCATTAGCTCCCTGACCGATGATCTCACAGCCTTCAATGGAAAGCTGCCTGTAGGCCTTGCGGATCTCCATCATTTCGGTAAAACCGGTAATGTCAAAGATTTCGTAAACTTCGCTGGAGACATTGATGACCTTAAGTTTCGGATATGATTTCTTCAGACGCAGGATGATACGTAATCCGGCACTGGAGATGTATTCCAGATCTGCGGCATCTACAACGATGTTTTCAAAGGTGTTTGCCTTGCGTACAGAAGTTATCTCCCGTTCAACTTCGACAGCATTGTTTGAATCAATATGTCCCACTAACCCGATGGTTAACAGGCCGTTTTCGTTTTTTACATTAATCAGTGCCAATTGGTACCTCCTCAAATATTCTGTCTATCAGGTAACAATACTCAATGTAAGCTGCCTTATCGGCCAGTTCAGCGGTATATTCGGCGACCTTGCGGTAATACCACATCTGCATTTTCGGATCTCTCTGATGGAAATCCTGCCACATGCTGTCACCTTTAATGGCGTGCATGCGGAAGAATGAACGGACATTGGACAGCTTGTCAGACAGCCAGAGGATCTTTATTTCCAGGTCTCGGGCTGTTCTTAAGACTTCCAGGGATTCTTCCTTGCGGATATACCAGGAATCTTCCGGCAGGATGTCGCGTCTTTTGTTTTCAGTTTCCGACTGTACCAGCATGGCGACCTTGACGCCAAATCTGTCAGCAATTTCTTCCAGGGTAACACCGGCATCTTCAACCGTGTCATGCAGTAATGCAGCAACGATAACATCATTGTTCTCTGTCATTGATGCAGCTATTGTCGCAACTTCCATCGGATGAAGAATAAACGGTGTGGTAGTGCCTTTACGGGTTACTCCGTCATGAGCTTTAAGCGCAAACATCAGCGCTTCATTAAATAATGTCTGATCCATGTTTATATCTCTTTTTTGATTCTGAGAATGTTCTGGCCGTTTCTGTATTCATAGGTAATGTCATCCATGGTCTTCTTGACCAGGTAGATCCCCAGTCCGCCAATGCTTCTGTCTTCGGCGGAAAGGGTAGTATCAGGATCACTGTGAGAAAGCGGATCATATGGAACGCCATTATCAATGAATGTTATGATAACAGCCAACGGGTCATTTTCCACTTCCACTCTTACGGTCGCCGGTCCGGTTTCAGGATGATAGGCATACTTGGCAATATTGCTGAAGAGCTCGTCAATGGCTACATCGATCTGAGTCTCTGCCCTCATCGGGCAGTTCAGAGCTTCCAGCTTTTCATCCACAAATGCGGTTACTGCCGGTATGTTGTCGATTATGGCTTCAACTGTCATTTCATTCATATTACCGCCTCCGTTATAGCGTAATGCCAGCATTGTTATATCGTCGAACTGCGGAGCTTCTCCGACAAAGGTGTCAATGTCCTGCTTGACATTGGCAATCAGCTGACGGACAGAAGCTGCAGTATCTCTGTTAAGTGAATCCAGCATTCGATCATTGCCGAACAGCTGGTTGGAAGTATCAGTGGCCTCAGGGACACCGTCACTGTAGGTAAACAGAACGTCACCCGGGTTCATCTGGATCTCATAAGTATAGTATTGAACATCTGACATCCCACCCAATACCAATCCATGTCTGTCCTTCAGCATTTCAAATCTGCCGCCTGCTTTCATCAGACAAGGATATTCATGACCGCCATTGGCAGCCAGGATCTTTCCGGTTGAGATCTCCAGGATACCCAGCCATACCGTAACGAACATGTCCAGGGTATTGTTTCTTGTTATGCGGTTGTTGACTCTGGCAAGGATCTCTGCCGGATCGGTGATTCCTATGGTTGAAAGGTCATTAATGACGATCTTGCAGGCCATCATGAACAGGGAGGCTGGAATACCCTTGCCGGATACATCAGCTACCACCATGGCCAGATGATCATCATCGATCAGGAAGAAATCATAGAAGTCTCCTCCAACTTCCTTGGCCGGATCAACACTGGCATAGATGTCAAAATCCTTAATGTCAGGGTATGGTGGGAAGACGGAAGGCAGGGTACTGCGCTGGATCTGGGCTGCCAGATTAAGTTCAGAGTTTATTCTTTCCTTTTCCGTAGCAGCTTTGGTCAGATTGACAACGTATTCGCTGATCTGTTTTTCCATGTCGGCAAAGGCATCAGCGAGACTTTCGATTTCATCGTTGGTGTGAATGCCGAGATTCTGGAAATGGAAGGCGTCAGGCAGACCGTCCTCCTTATCGGCAATATAGTTCTTGGCTGCCTGGTTCATATCTTCAATAGGCTGAACAACCTTGTTTTTCAGACGGCGGCTGATAATAAAGAAGACACCCAGGGTCAGAGTTGCCAACAGCAGGATGAACTGAGTCAGGAAAGCCCTGGCATCATCGTCGACCATGTACATGTCAACTTCCGTCATGACCAAAACGACGGTATCGTCATCTTCAGCTACCTTGGTCCAGCTGGAACAGTAGTAGCCTTCATCATCCTTGATCAGAATGTAAGGCAGATCAGTATCCCATTGTGTTGAAGCCTGACGGTGAACGACGACATTGGTACGGTCATCAGCGGAAGTCCAGTTGCCGACTGGTTCGCTGCGGTCGGAACTGTACACGTTTATCAGACGGCGGGACTCTCGGTCAAAAATCGTCAGGCCTATTCTCATTAACTTGTTTTCCTTGGCGATCCTGGAGAGCGTTATCTGCATGTTTACCAGGTTTCTGTCAATTACCGACGAGTAAAGCAGACGGTATGCCTGGCTGCCCTTGGTCTTGTGAACTTCCTCCGGGGTGTTTTTGTAGATCTCATAAACATCTTTCCAGTAGTGAAGGGCATCCTGTTCGGTAATGACGATTGCCGATGTTCTGGAAATGTTATTGGCAATGCCGGAATATTGGTTATAGACAGCTGTTGAGTACAGATTGAAACCGAAAAGAATAGCTGCTGCACTGAGGACGAGGGAAGCGAGCAGAATGATGGTAA
>CAMOMM010000011.1 GCA_946619805.1 uncultured Bacillota bacterium
TGGGGACCGCTTTTGATGCCTAAGTTCAAGGACTGTTATGATGGCGAATTAATAACCGGCGATGATATGAACACGTACATCGATGACATGAATAAAAAGGCCCAGGAAATGTACGAGGCTGAAAATGGCAAAGAAGAGGAAGAGGAGAAGCCGGAGTATACTGATTTCTGGGACTGGTATGATGACTATGGAGACTACTATGATTCCATAGATGAAGCCTGGGATGATTATGACAGCGAATATGAACGCTAATCATGACTTTTTACAGGAAAACAGTGTAGTATTATAATCATGCTAAGTTCTGTCAAGTGCTTTTTTGAGAATAATAAGATGATTAATCAGCGCATGATGAAAAAGCGGATTTCATAATCCACTGAAAAGATGGAAGCTGATTATTGAACCTAGCAGGTTAGATTATCAGGAAAGGGTCTGCCAAAGACCAATATCCTGGTATCTCTCTTTAACTCTTGCATAGTAAATGTGAAGGAACTTACGCATACCGGCAACGATGACCTGTTTATGAAGTTTGCCTTCGGCTTTCTTCCTGATCATGAATTCATAAACAGCGGAATCTTTTTTAGGCTTGGTAACATATAAGGAATTCATAACCAGGTAAAGATGACGTCTGATATTACTGTTGCCCTTCTTGGTAATGACCCTGTGAGATGCTTTAAACTGACCCGATTCATATGGCGGCACATCAATGCCGGCAGCACAGACAAGAGACTTCTTACTACGATACAGTCTGACATCTCCAATCTCGGCAATGATCAGCGGGGCTAATGTATAACCGACACCAGACATGTTTAAAACAACATCATATTCAGGTAAAGATGACGCTAACTGATGCATACGTGTTAAAATGTCATTGAGCCCTTTATCAATGGTGATCAGCGTGTTAACCAGATTTTCAATAATGAGAACACAGGAATCATCGAAAGGGACGGTAGGGATACCTGATGAGGCAAGTTCGTATATCTTGGTAGGAGTTGAACTGTGGAATTGGTATCCTTTCTTTTTGGCCCACCTGTTAAATTTATCCAGGAACTTATTCTTAGACAAGGCGGTTAGATTATCATAATGATGGAAAAGCAGAATGAAATCGTATAGTTTCTGATCGTCTGAGAAGAGATTTTTGATTCCAGGCATGCACTTCTCCAGTTCAAGATCCAGAGACTGTTTTACAGAAATTTTGGGCTTCTGATAGCTGACATAGGACCTGGCGAGTCTTTTCAGTTCCTCTCTGGTATCATCGTTGAAATCCCATTGTTGAAGAGAAAACCATTTTTCGCAGCCATAAGCGGCTATGATAGTTGAGTCATATTTATCAGTCTTGACTCCTCTGAAGTTATAGTTCTTAGCGAACAGTTTCATTCTTAAGGGATTAATTACTGAAACGAAGTAACCTTTCCTCTTAAGAAAAAGTAAGAGAGGCCAATGATAGATGCCAGTCGCTTCCATCACAATCCTGACATCATTCTTGCCGGTCAGTTTTTGAATAGTCTGGTCAAGGGATTCAAGGTCATCTTTAGTATGGTTGAAGTCCTTTGGAGTAAGAATGCATTCTCCAGTTTCCTTGAGGATGCAGATTGTAGATTTGCCTTTAGCGGCATCAACACCAACGCTGTACATACATTGTCATTCCTCCTTTGCGTTGTATTTGATTATGTGTGCTTTTACGTTCATAACAACTGTTTTCATCCAGATTAGTCACATGACACGAGCGTAAGGCATACTACCATATCCCAACATGCATAAGCGAATGCGCAAGACAAGAGTATGAACTGACCGATTATACTGCGAGAGATCATAGCGATTCCCAATTAACATATCGTCAAAAAGCCACACTCTTATCTTACACAAAACAGTGTTATCCTATAACTCAAATGAGAAGTTATAGGGTATAATTAAATCGTACTAATAAAGACAACATGGAGGTGTAATAATATGAAGTGCCCTTTTTGTGGAAGCGAAAGAATTGAAGAAGGTATTGCCTGGGGACAGACAGCTGAGGTAGGCAATATTGGTCTGCTATATAAATCTTCTGTTGGATTTATAAAAGCTGTAGGTACAGCGGAAGTATATTCAGATCTCTGCCTTAACTGCAAGACCATTTTGAGGACTTATATCAAGGGCAATACAGACAAAGATTGGTATCACGGTACGGAATAAAGTCTGTTATTCAGTAAGAAATGCATTTGATCATGTAACGTCAGTAATGCATGAGATGCAATAATTCCGACAAATTGGTATTATTTGGAGAAATATATGACAGTAAATAACAAAAAAAGAGTAGCTCGTGGTGGTGACTGGAAAACAGAACCCATGCCTGAAAAGCACAGGACATTTGTGCTGAAAAGAAGTTTCAGTGACAAGGAAATGAATGCTCTTCGCTGTGGTAATATCCCTCAGGCCATGGAGGATAAGTGGTTCTGGTATATGGAGGGAAGTACTCTCTTGGCACACCGCAGCTGGAGCGGATACTGCATTTACCAGATTGAATTCAGGGAAGACAATAATCATGTTGTAACGGTAAACCGTGATCCGAAACAGTACAAATTCACCAGCATTAAAAAGGAGACTGAAACCTTAAACAAACTGCTGGACTTCTGGTGCGAAACACCTTATGATCACTTCAATGAGTGGCTTTCGGAAACATACGATGCAATAAAGAATGCAGATGAGAAACAGCAGTAAAAGATGTTATAATCTATTATCAGTGAGGATATCAGATGGAAAACTTTAAGGAAACATTTTCAAAAGTAGGAATTCAGTTGCTGGCAATTATTGCCATATGTCTTGTAGCTAAGATAATTGTTTCCTGTGTTTCTCATTTTACCGGAAAGGTAATAAAGAAAAACGAGGAAGGTCCGAATCTGAAGAGAATAACAACTTCGATGACGATTCTGCGCAGTGCTTCAAGATATCTGGTATGGTTTCTGGCTGTTCTGGCAATAATATCAATAATCGGAGGGTTTAATGCCAATAATGCTCTGCTGACAGCCGGGGTTGGAACAGTGATCATCACCATAGGTGCCCAGAGTCTGTTTTCTGATATTATCAGCGGTCTGTTTCTGGTCTTTGACCGTCAGTATGAAGTTGGTGATTATGTCAAGATAGGTGAATACGAAGGGCGTGTCAGCGCTATTTCCATCAGGGCAACTTATCTGGAAATAGGCGGGCGCAAGATCATAATCCCTAACGGTCAGGTAAAAAATGTGATCAACTATCGTGATTATGTCGGCTGTACGGTAGTCATACCGGTCAGCTATAATGCTGATCAGAAAAAGGTGAGGGAGATCCTGAATGAGGTGTGCCGGGAATATGGAAAGGACAACAAGACAAAAGTCCTTGATGTACCTTCGGTTTTGGGAATTGATGATTTCGGTTCCAGCAGCATTGACTACAAGATATATGCCAAATGCTATCCAATGCAGCATTTCTCGGTTCCGCGTGATCTGCGCCGGATCATAAAAGACCGTTTTGACCGGGAAGGAATTGAAATACCTTATTCACAGGTTGATGTACATATAACAAACGGGAAAGGTTATCCGGAGGGATAATCTTTTTTTATATTTATATATGTCATTAATATAATTAAAGCTCCATTCAGGAGCTGATTCAGTATATTCCATCATAAGTGGCGGAGGATGTGAGATTCGAACTCACGCAAGCTGTTAAACTTCTAACGGTTTTCGAAACCGGCCCCTTAGACCGCTTGGGTAATCCTCCGCTTTGAGCTTTTTCAGGCTCACAGATATTCTATCACATTTAAAGAATATGACTATATAAAAATATATATAATAGGATATCACCATTATTTCTGAAAAAGGGGCAATGATTCGTTGTTTCATAAAAATGAAATTTTTTACATGAAAAAGTTAGTGAAAATTTATTTGAAAACACTGAAAATATGAAAAATCGGTTGACAAATTCATGTATTTATCGTTTAATTCTTTTTGTATACAATTTTATGTTGTTTTTATTATGAAAGGGGAAAACAAGATGAAAAAATTATTAGTTGTATTACTTACTGCATTAATGATCTTTTCGGTAGTTGGTTGTACAAAGCCTCAGGAAGATGATCACACAGTTGATACTTATTCCATGATCGACAGCTTTGATATCACTACATTAGACTATGTTTATAACAACAAGTCTTCTAACGGTGACTACACTTCAAACTTCATCGAAGGATTATTAACTCAGGATTCACATGGTACCTTAATCGCCGGTATGGCTGAAAAGTGGGAACCAAATGCTGACATGACTGAATGGACATTCACAATCCGTGACAATGCTACATGGTCAACAGCTGAAGGCGAAGTTTATGGCAAGGTTACTGCTGAAGACTTCGTTACTGGCTTAAAGCATGCAGTTGCTACACAGTCTGAAACTTTATCACTGGTAGAAGACCTGATCGTAAACTTAAGAGCTTACAAGGAAGGAACTGCTACTTGGGATCAGGTTGGTATTAAGGCTGATGGCAACAAGTTAACTTATACTCTGACTCAGAGCTGTGGTTATTTCGATGGTATGACAACATACTCAATCTTATGGCCTATCAACGCTGAATTCTTAGAGTCAATGGGCGATAACTTCGGTACAGTTGATGCAAAGAGCATCCTTTACAATGGCTGCTACATCCTGTCTTCATTAGTTGCTGCTCAGGAAGTTAAGTTTGATGCAAACCCTAACTACTATGACAAGGACAATGTCTTCGTAAAGCACGTTATCGTTACTTACACTGACGGTTCAGACCCTGCACAGAACTTCAACATGTTCGTTAACAACGAAGTTACAGCTACAGGTATCAATGGTGCATTACCAGATGTAGTAGCTAAGGCTGATGAACTCTACAAGGACAACCAGTACAAGAGCATGACCACTGCTACTTCTTACTGGGGTGCATTCAACTTCGACAGACAGTCATATGCACTGTACAACGATCCATCTGTTGTAACAACAAACAAGACTGATGCTGAAAAGGCTGATACAAAGGCTGCTATCCTGAATAAGAACTTCCGTTTAGCTGTCTACTCAGCTTATTCAACAAAGGCTACTCAGGCTATCACAAAGGGTGATGAAAGAGCATTAGATGCTGCCAGAAATACATTAGTTCCTTACACATTCGCTGCAACAAGCGATGGCACAAGCTATGGCGCTCTGGTAACTAAGTATGTTGAAGAATTAGAACCTGAATTCGCAGGCATTAACCTGGTTGATGGTCAGGATGCTTGGTACAATCCTGAAAGAGCTCAGAAGTTCGCTGCTAAGGCAAAGGAAGAATTAGGCTCTTCAGTATCTGCATGGCCAGTTAAGTTAGACTACCCAGTCTATGCTGCTTCTGAAAACCAGAAGAACATCGCAATGGCTATGAAGAAGTCAATCGAAGATGCTATCGGTGACTATGTAGAAATTAACTTAGTATTATTAGAAGGTAACTCTTCAGTTTACTATTCAGCATTCTACAGTGTTCCAACAGGAAAAGATAACTCAATCGACTTCTCATTCGGTGCTGGTTGGGGCCCTGACTATGGCGACCCATTAACATACATCAACTGTTTCGATGCACAGAATGGTGATATGCTGAACTACTCAGGCTTAGACTTAGCTGATGAAGCTGAATCTGAGAGTGGCAAGGCTGCTAAGCAGGCTATCGGTCTGTATGACATCAAGACATTAATCGATGCTGCTGCAACATTAGGCGGCGACGAAAGAATCGATGCATTCGCAAAGATCGAAGCTATGTTATTAACTCAGGGTATCTTAAGACCTTATTCAACTTCAGGTGCTAACCTGGTTGTCAGCAAGGTTGTTCCATTCACAGCTGGTTACGGCTTATATGGTCAGGCTGCTTACAACGCAGTTCCTTACTTCAAGTACATGAAGGTTCAGGACACTCCTGTAACAACAGCTGAATACGAAGCTGCAAAGGCTAAGTGGTTAGCTGGCGAATAATAGCTTAATAAAGTTATAACTAAATAGGGTCAGGTCAAAATCCCTGACCCTATTTTACTCAAAAAAGGAGGATGGATAATGAAAAAAGGATATATTTGGAAAAGATTGCTAAGATCATTCCTTTCAGTCTTTATCATCATGATTATCGTTTTTATCATGCTATATTCACTGGTTCCACGAGACAACATATTTTTTGAAGACGCTACATATAAGAAGCTTGGCGGAAAACCTGATGACAAGAGGGAATACGTCATGCGTACCTGGGAAAAGCTTGGTTATCTTGATTATGAAACACTGAACGATTTCTGTGCTGCCAAATATGAACAGGGCAGTGCTGAAATGGAAGCAGCCATGGAAAACGGTTCAAAGGAATACTATGAATTCATAGATACTTTTGAGAAAAAAGGATATACCGTTGAATATCTGCAGCTTTCAAAAAAGCCTTATGCATTTAAGGATGTACCTTTGGTTCAGAGACTGGCTAAATGGGTATCACATCTGCTGGTTATTGATACACCTTGGTCTGTACAGGATCCTAATAATCCTGATCTCAAGAGGTACATTAAATTAGGTACTACACCGACTGGCGGACTTGCTCTGATCGGCAGCGGTACCACCCATAAATATCTTATTTATACTGATACCAGATTCCCGTTCCTTCACCAGAACATCATTACTCTTAACCTCGGAACTTCATATCCTAAATTTGAGGGTATGCAGGTACTGGATGTTATCTTCCAGTCTCAGGGTACAGAGGTAAAGAGAGAAGTTACTTTTGAAACGGGCGTGACTCAGGAATCAGCAATTAACTTTGGCTCTCTTACATATAAGCCAACACTTGACAGACTTGATCAGGCCAAGTTCGTTGACCATTATGCTAACTATACAACAAACAAAGAACAGTCATCCATGATCGGTACATCCTTTATCATGGGTATCTTCGCCTTGATTCTGGCATATGGCATTGGCTTGCCGGCAGGATTGGCCATGGCCAAGAACAAGGATGGCATCGTTGACAAGATCGGGATGTTCTATATCATCTTCATCATCGCCGTTCCATCTCTTGCCTACATTTATCTGTTCAGATATCTGGGAACAAGACTGTTCAATCTTCCGTCCGCCTTCCCAATCAAGGGTGCCGGAGATGTCAGATCCTGGATCCTTCCGATTATTTCACTGTCACTGCCGTCAATCAGTTCATTGATGCTGTGGACAAGACGTTACGTTGTTGACCAGACAAACTCTGACTATGTCAAGTTTGCCAAGGCCAAGGGACTTAATCAGAAGGAGATCTTCTGGAATCACATCTTCAAGAACGCCATTATCCCAATCGTTCACGGTATTCCTTCATCATTGGCAGGCACCATTACCGGCGCCATCATTACTGAAGCCATCTATTCCGTAGGTGGTATGGGTAAGATGCTGCCTGATTCAATCAAACAGTATAACAATACGATGGTTGTTGCCCTGACATTCATGTTTGCGACAATTTCCGTACTGTCAGTATTAATGGGTGACATTGTGCTGACCTGGGTTGACCCTAGAATCAGCTTAAGCGAAAAGGAGGGCAGATCATAATGAGTGAAATCGCAAATAACGAAATTATGAATGAAACTGCAGTTGAAGAACAGCTGCCTGCTGATGCCTTTGAGTTCGCTGAATTTGATGAAAAGGAATCCGAACACATTGCAGCTCCGCGTTATTCATACTGGGGCTCTGTCTGGAAGACTTTTATCAGGAACAAGTTTACGGTAGGTTTGGCTATTTTCATCATCATTCTGGTAGCGTTTGCCATCATTCAGCCAATGTTCTCCGGATATGATCCGATGATTGCACCGTACATCAATGATTCAAGCCATAAGTTCCAGTCACCAAGTCTGAAGTACCTCTTTGGTACTGACAACGTTGGTAACTCAGTTTTTGATGCCGTATTTGCCGGTGCCAGAAACTCAATCATCATCAGTTTCGTTTGTACTGCCATCAACATGCTGATCGGTATTCCGGTTGGAGCCCTCTGGGGTTTCTCCAAGAAACTGGATAAGTACATGATCGAAATCTACAACGTCATTTCAAACGTTCCGTTCCTGCTGCTTGCCATGATCCTCAGCTATGTTCTGGGCTCAGGCTATCTGCCATTGATATTCACAATGACATGCACGGACTGGATCTACGTTGCATACTTCATCAGAACACAGGTAATGATCATCCGTGACAGAGAATACAATCTGGCTTCAAAGTGTCTGGGAACTCCAACCTGGACCATGATCACCAAGAACATTCTTCCTTACCTGATTTCCGTAATCATGACATATGTATCAAGAGAAATACCTGCTCTGATCTCCTACGAAGTATTTCTGTCCTACATGGGACTGGGCTTAAGCGCCAAGTATGCTTCATTAGGTAAGCTGATTTCCCAGTATACATCATTCATGACAGGTTATCCTCACCTGTTCTGGATCCCTGTAGGTATCCTGGCCTGCATCTCCATTTCATTATATGTAGTTGGACAGAGGCTGGCTGATGCTGCAGACCCACGTACACATATGTAAAGGAGGACGGTAATTATGGAAGAAAAGAAAGTCATATTATCGGCCAAAGACGTAGAAGTACGTTTCAGAGTCCGTGAGAATTACCTGACAGCTATCCGCGGGGTTTCCCTGGATATCTATGACGGCGAAACATTCGCCATCGTAGGTGAATCAGGCTCAGGCAAGTCTGTATTCACCAAGACCTTTACCGGCATGATCGATTCCAACGGTGCAATTACCGGCGGAAGCATCATGTTTGAAGGAAAGGATTTAACAAAGTTAACTACTGATAAGGACTGGGAAGGCATCAGAGGTGCCAAGATATCAACTATCTTCCAGGACCCTATGACATCCCTCAACCCTATCAGAACCATCGGTTCTCAGATATCAGAAGTAATCGAAAAGCATCAGGGCATTCCGCATGAGGAAGCCAAGGCTCAGGCCATTGAATTAATGGAAAAGGTCGGCATCAAGGACGCTGCAAACCGTTTTGATGAATATCCGTTCCAGTATTCAGGCGGTATGAGACAGAGAATAGTCATCGCAATTGCCTTAAGCTGTCATCCGAAGATCCTGATCTGTGACGAACCTACAACTGCTCTGGATGTTACCATTCAGGCACAGATCATCAAGCTGATCAAGGACCTGCAGAAGGAACTGAAGTTCACGACCATCTATATTACTCACGACCTTGGCGTTGTTGCCAACGTTGCTGACCGTGTAGGTGTCATGTACGCCGGCCAGATCATTGAATACGGTACAGCTGAAGATGTCTTCTATAACCCTCAGCATCCGTATACCTGGGCATTGCTATCATCACTGCCTCAGCTTGGTGTAAAGGGTGAAGATCTGTATTTCATTACAGGTACTCCTCCATCACTGTTCAACAAGATCCAGGGCGATGCATTCGCACCAAGAAATCCGCATGCTCTGAAGATCGATTTCATCAAGGAACCGCCAATGTTCAAGGTTTCCGATACTCACTACGCCAAGACCTGGCTGCTGGACCCTAGGGCTCCTAAGCTTGATAAGCCTGAAGCCATTCAGGATCTCCACGGCAAGATCAAACGTATGACTGATAAGGGAGGTGCATTCCATGTCGAATGATAGAGAAGTTATTTTATCAGTAAAGCATGTCGATGTTTCTTTCGATAACGGCGGCAAAAAGAGATTCAGAGCTGTCAAGGATGCAACTTTTGATATCTACCGCGGTGAGACATTTGCTCTGGTAGGAGAATCCGGTTCAGGTAAGACTACATTGGGCCGTGCCATTCTGCGTATCAATGAGCTCAGCAACGGTGAAATTGATTTCAAGGGAAAAAGGATCTCCGGAAAGATCTCCAAGGAAGAGGACACTAATGTCATCCGTTCCATTCAGATGATCTTCCAGGATCCGGCTGCTTCTCTTAATGAGAGAGCTACCATTGAATACTGTGTTTCCGAAGGTCTGTACAACTTCCATCTTTACAAGGATGAAGCAGACAGAATTGCCAAGGTTGACAAGGCTCTTGAAGACGTAGGCTTACTGCCGGAGCACAAGAGCAGATATCCTCATGAGTTCTCAGGCGGCCAGAGACAGAGAGTCGGCATTGCCAGAGCCATGATCATGGAACCTGAATTCATCGTAGCCGATGAGCCGATCTCTGCACTGGATGTTTCCATCCGTGCACAGGTATTAAACCTGATGAACAAGCTTAAGGAAGAAAAAGGTCTGACTTATCTGTTCATAGCTCATGACCTGTCAGTAGTAAGATTCATCGCTGACAGAATCGCAGTTATCCATCTGGGAAGAATCGTGGAAATCGCCGACAGTGAAGAACTGTTTGCTCATCCGCTTCATCCGTATACTGTTTCACTGCTGTCAGCCGTACCTATGCCTGACCCTCAGATAGAAAAAAACAGAAAACTGGTCGTCTATGATAATTCCAAGCGTGACTTATCCGGTCCTAAGCCGGTTCTTCAGGAAATCACTCCGGGTCACTTTGTCTTCGCAAACGACCGCGAAATGGCTGAATACAGAGAAAAGCTGAAGAAGATGGACGAGGAAAAGAAAAATCTCACCAATCAGTAGAAGATCAGTGAGATAACATAGGATAAAGCCAGATAGAATAGTCCGGTAAACAAAGGATAGTTAAATCTATCCTTTTTTTGTTCCTGCTTTTCCTTTATGTATCTGTCGTAGTCAATTTCCTTGCCTGACATCTTGCGGACAAAAATATAGCGGGTAGCATCAAAGTCTCCTTTGAGATACAGATGATTGAGTACACCGATCAGA